>JAWKUA010000034.1 GCA_041398785.1 Planctomycetaceae bacterium
AAAAGTTCATCCGCGGTAATGACAAGTTGACCAGTCGCCTGGACAGGGCTCGAACGACTGGCGGTCGGTGCCGGGGCAGATTCCTGGTATTGAAGCAGAAGAAACCTGTATGAAGCTTAATCCCGTGAAGGCTGCTCTGGCGGCCGGCAAACCTCAGGTCGGCACTTGGCTGTCGTTTGGCGACGTCTTTTCGGCACGGCTGATGGCTCGTGTGGGCTTTCCGTGGCTGACGGTTGATATGGAACATTCGCCGATTGACTGGCAGACGGCGTCGCTGATGTTTGCCACGATCGCGGATTCGGGATGTGTGCCGCTGGCGCGCGTGCCGCGTGGCGATCACGATCTGATTAAACGAGTGCTGGACGGTGGAGCCATGGGAATTGTAGTCCCGATGGTCAACACCGTCGAAGAAGCCAGGCTGGCGATCGCCGCCGCGAAGTATCCTCCCACCGGCAACCGTTCGATCGGTGGCAGTATTCCGGCTTTGAATTTTCAGGCTTCGGCCGGTGAGTACTACAAGCATGCCAACGATCAGATCCTGGTGGTCCTGCAAACGGAATCACCGGAAGGAGTCGACAACGCTGACGAGATCTACAGTCTGCCGGGCGTCGACGCGATCTTCGTCGGACCGAATGACCTGTTCTGGCAAATGAAACCGGAAGACGGCAGCGATCCTGCTCCCGAACAGTTCGAAGCCATGCTTCAGCGAATTCTTGCGGCCGGCAAAAAGGCGGGCACTCCGGTTGGTATCCATACTCAATCGATCGAAGAGGTCCAGCACCGAATCGCAGAAGGCTGGCAGTTTCTGGCATTGCAAAGCGAACTGAAGATGATGGTTACGAAGGCTCAGGAACATGTTCAGGCCCTCGGCCTATCGGACACCGGCGACCTGGCCCGATACTGACGGAGCTACGCTTCTGTCGGCCTGATGTTCAACTTCAACGTCCAGGTCGGCTTGTGTCAGGCTCCGCGATGTCGTTTCGAAATAGTCAGCGCAACAGCTCCCGTTGCAGCGTCCGCGGGTGAGAATTCATGGCCGGAAGCTGTGTCGCGGTCGAATCGAATGGCCCGGCATGGGGGCCGGTGAGTAAGATGCCGCCGTGCGATTTTCCGTTTCGATCGAGAGGCTCCATCCATGTGGACCCGCGTTGCCATGTCAATGCTGCTGCTGTATCAGCAGTCGCCGCAGCAGAAAGTTGATTGCCGCGATTCCATCGCTGCTCCCGATTCCGCCAGCGAATCACCGGATGCGATTGAGTGCCTGCAGGGATTCCTGTGGAAACCGGCGGCATTCACCGCGACGGTGACACCTCAAACGCCGGCTGAGGATGATTCCCCAGTAGCGGCGGGAATTGACTTCGACGCGGAGGTTTCGTTTCCATCGCCTCGACCCGGTCCGGGCGGTGACGTCGTTCTGGAATGGCGAAAGGCTCGCGAAGACAATGTGCTGTGCACTGACGATTGCCCCGCCGTAATTGTCGTCCATGAATCGGGACGCAGCATGGCCGCCGGCAGGACGATCGCTCGTGCGCTGTGCCGTACCGGAGTTCACACACTGCTGGTGCAGCTTCCGGGGTACGGCCGGCGTTCTGCCGGACGCAAAGACAGCGAACAGCATCTGGTGGAAGGTCTGCAGCAGGGCGTTGCCGATACGCGCCGGGCGGCGGACGTCGCGCGCCGGCTGGAAGGCGTCGACGGGAATCGGATCAGTGTCCTGGGAGTCAGCCTGGGCGGATTTGTCGCAACACTTGCGGGAAGTCTGGACGACGGCTTCGATCAGCACTTCATTCTGATGGCGGGAGCCGATCTGCCGATGATGTTTCGCGACGGCCAGCGTGAAGTCGCCCAGCTTCGCGAAAAGACGGAGGCTCTGCACAGCGGCGAAGAACTGCTGAAGTATCTGCGGCGGATTGAACCGTCACGCATCGCGCATCGATTGCCTGCGGATCGAACGGTGTTGTACACGGCGATGTTCGACGTCGTGGTCCCGCCCGCGTGTTCAGACAGGCTGGCGGAAACAATCGGCCTGGCTCCCGACCATATCATTCGGATGCCGTGCGGCCACCATTCGGCCGTCGCATTTCTGCTTCCGATGGTCGTGGATGTCAGTGCCCGGGTTACTTCTTCCGCAAAATGAAGACGACATCTTCGGTAATCGCCGACACCTGGCAGGGACGGTCGACGTCGTAGCTGAAGTCGTATGTTTCTGCGATCTCCAGTTGCGGAATCCTGCGCAGCAGCGATCGGAACTGCGCATGCCTGTAGGTGCGATATTCCATGTAGTCGATGATCCGCCGGTGAGCCGTCGGCGTGTAGATGTCCAGAGTCATGTCCAGCATTTCCATGCGACGTCTGCGGTCGATTCCGCGCGACCGCATGTAAGACGTGATCGCCAGGTTCCCGCGCCGCGCGGACCAGCTTTCTTCTTCCATCGGCTGCCCGACGGTCGGTTCCAGGTGAATGCCCAGAATGTACAGGCCTCCCTTTCTGAGTGCGTTCGCCATGCACTGCAGATGATCGGTTGCCTGTTTTTCCGTCGCCAGATGTCGAAAACTGTTGATGGTGTTGAAAGCAGCGTCGACACGTGATTTCAGCCGGAAGTTCGACATGTCGCCAACCGTCACACTGCGGTCGAAGCCGTGGCGCTGCAGGCGGTCGTTACAGAAATCCACGGCCTTGTGATTCAGATCGTTGCCGCTGACTTTGTAACCCGCCTGAACCAACTTGATCAGCAGCCGTCCGGTGCCGCACGCCGGTTCAAAAACGCGCCGGACCGGGCAGCCCGCGTGTTTGGCAAAACAGGCTCGGAAGAAGTCGAATTCCGCCTTCCAGTCGGAGCCAAACAACAGGTCGTAGTACTTCGGGAAATCGTAAATGCTGCCGTTGATGATTTCAGTCATATCGGAAGAAGCCGCTCCTGGGGCGAAGATGGGCGTCGGTGGTTTCCATTCCTCGTTCGGCTGCGGCCCGGAAGTCCTTATTTCGCCGCGTTTGCAGCAACATCCGGCAGATGTCAAAGCGACCGGCAGACGTGGATGTTCCCGGAACGGAATGACGCGGCAGGAGCCTCGACGTTCCGGCAACGCCTGGCCGGTAAGAACTCATCTGTCGCTCGCCGAAGTGGGCGTCAGCCAGGTTCCGGAACGCGGTGACGCAGTCCTTCCCGAGTTGTAGCTGATGCCGGAAAAACCTGAACCGGCAGCCGCACCGATCTGCCGAATCGGCGGATCTTCTTGACCGTTCGCCTGACGAGTCTTAATCTGTATTCTAACGGCTGGATGCAGGCAGGTTATGACGAGACACAACGACCTGCGCCAGTGAATTGCCGAATCGACGGCAGCGATCGACCTGGCAGAAACGAATTCTGCCGATATCAGAAAATACCCACCACCCCGGCCACCCACAGCCACTGTCCTCACCGCCGTCCGATGCGATGGCCTGCTTTCGCCATGCATGTCAGGCAGCACCCTTCCACTGATGAGGTTTCATGATGCTTACAATTCAGGGACGCAAATCGAAGTACTGCGACGGAGTCAGTCGTCGCGGTTTCCTGAAAATCGGCGGGCTTTCCATGGCCGCAACAGGGGGAGTCAACCTGGCTTCCATCATGTCGGCCCAGGCCGCGTCCGGGGTCCAACAGTCGGACAAAGCCATCATTAACATCTTTCTGGGAGGCGGTCCGCCTCACCAGGACATGTGGGAGATCAAGTCGGACGCTCCTGCCGAAATTCGCGGCGAATTCAGCGCGATCGAAACGAGCGTTCCCGGGATTCAGATCTGTGAATGTTTCCCGAAGCTGGCCGCGATGATGGACAAGCTGGTCGTCATTCGCTCGGTCGTCGGCAACTCGGGAGCACATGACGCCTACCAGTGTTTCTCCGGCTGGGACCGGCGCATGCTGTCGTCCGTCGGAGGCCGGCCCGCAATCGGTTCCGTGCTTGCAAAACTGCGCGGTCCCACGGATCCCGGAATTCCGCCGGCAGTTGCCCTGGCGGCAAAGACACAGCATGTGCCCTGGTCAGAACCCGGTTCACCGGGATTTCTGGGAGCCGCCTATTCCGCGTTTCGTCCCAACGGCGCTGGTATGGACGATTTGACGCTGAATGGCGTGACGCTGGAACGACTGCAGGATCGGCGCACTCTGCTGACCAGCCTGGATGGACTGAAACGCAGCGCCGACGCCACCGGCATGATGGACGGTATGGACGCGTTTGCTCAGGCGGCCTTTGGAGTCCTGACATCACGAGGTCTGGCGGACGCTCTGGATCTTTCGAAGGAACCCGCCGAAGTGCGCGAACGCTATGGCGACGGCAAGCCGTACAAGTACCAGTATGATGGAGCTCCGACGTGCAATGACCACATCCTGCTGGCTCGACGGCTGGTCGAAGCCGGCGTGCGCTGCGTCACGCTGTCGTATGGTCGATGGGACAGCCACGGAGCCAACTTCGACCTGGTTCGCGATCACGGCAGCAAGCTTGACCAGGCCGTCAGTGCTCTGGTCGAGGATCTCGAAGAACGCGGAATGCTGGACAACGTGACCATTCTTGTCTGGGGCGAATTCGGCCGCACACCGCGGATCAACCCCGGTGCCGGCCGCGACCACTGGCCGCAGGTCAGCTGTGCTCTGATGGCCGGCGGCGGCATGAAGACAGGACAGGCCATCGGCGCTACAAACCGACTGGGCGAATACGCCACGGAACGTCCCGTCGATGTTCAGGAAATCGTCGCCACCGCGTATCACAACCTTGGTATCAATACGATGAATACCACGCTGAGTGATCCAACCGGTCGACCTCAGTTCCTGGTGGATATTCGCGAGCCCATTCGTGAATTGGTGTAGCGCGAAGGCAATCGTCACCGGACGGAATTCTGACGAATCGGCTGCTGCCAGCGCCGGCGCGTCCATTCATCGTACGGAATCTGGCAGCGTTGACGTCCGGATGACGTTCCGGCGGCGGTTTGATGTTCGCCGCGTGCTGGTCGTCAACATTCTGCTGCTGTCGCGCCTCGCCACGCTTTCGGCCGCTCCGCCGACTCACCTGCAGGTCCGGCAGGCGCTCAGCGTTGCTCGGATGGCGGCCGATCATGGATTTCAGGACCTGTCCCTGAAGGCAGTACGAGACGCCTTGAATCACGGTCCGCCAGGCGACTCGATTCAGCCGGAATTTCGCATCGAGCTTCGTTCGGCAAGAATTGATACATCGGCCGTGACCAGGCTGACAACTGCGGATCCCGTTGTCGAAATCCATGATTCACTGATGGACCTTGCTCGACGCTGGCAGACTGACGGTTACGATCGCGCGGCTGTCTGCCAGACGCTGGCCGATGTCGTCATGCCGAAGCACTTCGCGTCCCGTGTCGTTTGCTACGTTCACCCGGCCTCGGTGGATCCATACCGGCCGAACCATCTGCCACAGATTTCCAGCATTGCTCGGATGCTCGTCGAGCGCGCGAACGCCGCGGGTCGACTGCCGGACGTGCGCGATCAACTGGGACAGCAAGCCCCGACGAATACGGCGCAGTCACACCTGCTGGCGGCAATGATCGCCATGGAACTGCGTGACGAAGACGATTTGGCGCGGCATCTCGAAGCGGCAGCTGCAAGTCTTCAGGACGGAGCCGACGCCGCGACGGCTCAATTGGCGGTCGCCGTCGCGTCCGACGCGTTCGATTCGGGCATGGCCGCGAGCGCCGCGGCGAACCTGCTGGACGATGCCGCCAGGCTCGTTCACCAGATCAACGCGGCAGCCGGCGTATCACGGAATTCGCCGTCGCGCGCCTGCCTGCTTACCGCGGCGCGAGCCCTGTTCGCCACGGAACAGCCTCAGGCCGCCGTCGACACACTGTCCGCGTATCTGACCGTGGAAGTTCCGTCCTGCTATTCCAACAGCAGCCATGACGGCTACCTGCGACAACGACGGAAGGTCGTCGCCGAGGAACTCTACAGCCGCGGACTGGTTGCGGACGCTCGACGCCTGCTGAAGGATTATGCCGCAGCATTCGAACGTCGATATCGCGACGGCAGGTTTTCGACGTCAGAATCACTGGCCGTCGCGACTCAGGATGCCGCCGCGCAGGGCGCCGCCGCGCAGGGCGCCGCGCAGTCAGCTCCGAGAGTGATTCCGGAATCCGATGTCGCCGGGACGGAAGCCGACTCTGCCGTTTGGCTGATGGTCGGCGACATGGAATCGGAACTGTCACGGCGACTGTTTGTCTTCCCGGATTTCACCGCGGTGACGCACCTGGCCGTTTCACCAGACGGCTTGGAACTGGCGATGGCGGCGAATCTTCACGGGCGGACGTCGCCGTCGCAGTCGCGGATCTTTGTGCTTCCGCTGAACGGCGGACCGCTGCGTGATCTGGGTCCCGGAACGCTTCCCTCGTGGTCTCCGCGAGGCCGCCGGCTGACAGTTTCCCGGTACACTCCCGAGCGAGGCGTGTGGGTCCTGCGCAGCGACGGAAGCGACGCGCAGTTGCTGGACGAACTGGGATGGGGCAGCCAGTGGTCTCCTGACGGCCGCATGATTGCCTGCGCCGGCGCAGGAGCACAGGCGTCGCCGATCATCGTCCATGACCTGGTCGAAGAGGACGTGTTTCCAGTACAGATCGCGATCAGGGACCGCGGCCAGTTGGTAACGTCCAGCCTGCGATGGCTGCCGGACAGCCGGCGCATTTCGTTCTGGCTGACAAACCGGAACGCCAATGCAGGAACGGCTTCGTTCGTCAGTCAGGCAGTGTTCAATGGCGACAGCGCGACCGTGCACCTGACTCAGGAAGCCACGGAACCGGTTGCAGAAACGGCGTGGGCACCTGACGCGTCGCAACTGGTTTTCGATCAGCCACAGCCAGCCGAAGGCCGCCAGCAATTGTTCGTGGCTTCCGGCACGCGGGACCACGAGCCACGGGCGCTCAAAGGTCAACCGCCCGGCCGACGAAACAGCAGTGCGGCGTGGTCACCCGATGGCAAATCGCTGTACTATGTCAGCCGGAAATAGACAGCGCGGCGGACTCCCTGGCATCCGCCTTCCGCCGAGACACGCTGCCGCAAGGACAGGCGAACGCCGACCAGTCGCTCCGGTTTCGTACTGGTCAGCGCAGCCGCACCTCGTCGTCGGCGTATTCATCCTGTTTCGCGGCGGAAACGACGTGGCACCGATTGGCATCTTCGCGTGAGATTTTGGACGACGATATGGCTCGATGTGACCAGGGATATCTGTGCGAAGTCTGCGGCGAGGAAGTTGAATCGATCCGCGACAGCGATCTGTATCTCCGGTTTGTGACGGGCGAAGTTGATTCGCGACAGTTGCTGGCGGCTCCGGAACGACACCTCCGATGCAATCCGGTGTCCGCGCAGTTCATTGAAGACGGCGAGTTTGATCCGGTCGCGGTCGATGGCGCGTTCAGCAAAACGCAGCTCGACCGTGACTTCGTTCGGGAACGCACCGAACTATTGACGCGTGGCTGGCGCCGACTTCAGGAACTTGCCGAGATCGCTCAGACCGTCCCGCTCGCGGAATACCCGCTGCCGGAATTTCGATGTCCGGTCGGGGAATGACGCGATCCGTTGCGGGCAGGACACAGAGGCTGACGCACGGCGACTTCACGTCGAGCAGCGACCGGCGCATGAAAAAAACCGGGCGTTCAGGTGGAACGCCCGGTTTGTATTCAGGAGCCGAGTACCAGTCGCATCGACTTAGTACATCTCTTCGTCGTCCATCGCCGGTGCCTTCTTGTCTTCCTTCGGCTTTTCAGCGATCAGGGCGTCGCTCGTCAGCAGAAGTGTGGAAACACTGGCCGCGTTTTGCAGCGCAGTTCGAGTGACCTTGGTCGGGTCAATGACACCAGCCTTGACCATATCTTCGTACTTTTCGGTCGCGGCGTTGTAGCCCGTGTTGCCGGACGCCTCCGCGACCTTCTCGCAGATCACGCTTCCGTCGACACCTGCGTTGTCGGCGATCTGAGTCAGCGGCGCGCGGCAGGCGCGAACGATGATGTCGTAGCCGACTTTCTCGTCGTGACTCAGCTTCGCCGGCTTGACTGCCGTTGAAGCTCGCAGCAGTGCGACTCCGCCACCGGGCAGAATCCCTTCTTCGACGGCGGCACGAGTGGCGTGCAGAGCGTCTTCCACGCGAGCCTTCTTTTCCTTCATCTCGCTTTCGGTTGCCGCTCCGACGTTGACTTGAGCCACGCCGCCAGCCAGCTTCGCGATTCGCTCTTCCAGCTTTTCGCGGTCATAGTCGCTGGTGCTGTTCGCCATTTCCCGGCGAATCTGCTCAATGCGAGCCTGAATGTCCGCTTTCTTTCCGCCGCCTTCGATGATCGTGGTGTTGTCCTTGTCGACAACGATCTTCTTGGCGTGCCCCAGATCGGTCAGTTCCACGCTGTCCAGCTTAACGCCCAGATCTTCAAAGATGGCCTGACCGCCAACCATGATCGCAATGTCCTGCAACATTGCCTTGCGGCGGTCGCCATATCCCGGAGCCTTAACCGCAGCGATTTTGAAGGTACCGCGAAGCTTGTTGATGACCAGAGTCGCCAGAGCTTCACCTTCAACATCTTCCGCGATGATCAGCAGCGGCTTCCCACTGTTGACCACTTTTTCCAGCACCGGAACCAGATCTTTGATGCTGGAAATCTTCTTTTCGTGAATCAGGACATAGGCGTCTTCCAGCACGCATTCCATGCTTTCGGGATCCGTCACGAAGTACGGTGACAGATAACCGCGGTCAAACTGAAGTCCTTCGACGACTTCAAAGTCCGTGTGCAGGCTCTTGCCTTCTTCGACGGTGATGACTCCGTCCTTGCCGACCTGTTCCATTGCGTTGGCAAGAATCTCGCCGATCTCGCTGTCGCCGTTTGCGGCGACGGTGCCGACCTGCGCGATCGCCTTCTTTGTGCGGCAATCCGTGGCCATGCTGTGCAGCTTCTCGACGATTTCCTCTACCGCCTTATCCATGCCGCGCTTCATTTCCAGCGGGCTGCAGCCGGCGACGACCGCCTTCAGACCTTCCTTATAGATCGCTTCGGCCATCACGGTCGCGGTCGTGGTTCCGTCCCCGGCGACGTCTGAAGTCTTGCTGGCCACTTCGCGGACCATGCGTGCGCCCATGTCTTCAAACTTGTCGGGAAGTTCGATTTCGCGGGCCACGGTAACGCCGTCCTTGGTCACTGTCGGTGAACCAAAGCTCTTTTCAATGATCACGTTGCGGCCGCGCGGCCCGAGCGTCACTTTGACGGCTCTTGCCAGCTTGCTGATGCCGCGACGCATCGCTTCCTGAGCATCCTGATCGAAGGCAATCATCTTTGCCATGTGTCAATTTCTCCAGATTCCGATGTAGTTGTGGGGAAGGTTTCAAAAGTCGTTTGTGACGATCACAGCTTCCGGCTCCGATGTGCAGGACAGGGACCAGACACGGTCTTCAGGCAGCACTCACGGGAGAAGGCTTGTGACCCGATCTCTCTGCGCGACGGTCTAGATCGTCGCCATGATGTCGCTTTCGCGAAGCAGCAGATATTCTTCGTCCCCGAGGCTGATTTCGTCGCCGGCGTAGGAACTGAAGATCACTTTGTCGCCTTCCTTGACGGTCAGGGGAACTCGTTCGCCCTTGTCATTGACGTGGCCGTCTCCGATGGCCACAACTTCGCCGCGCTGCGGCTTGCCCTGAGCGGAGTCCGGCAACACGATGCCGCCCGCCGTTTTTGCTTCAGCTTCAGCTCGCTTCAGCACCACACGATCGCCCAGAGGCACGATGCGGATGCCCCCCGAAGAAGCCTTCTTCGCCATGTTCGTCTCCTGAAAACCAATACTTGCGCCAGTCGCGCGACAAACGGATGGAGTCGTCAAAATGAGCCGCCGGAGGTCGCTTTCGCGAGCACAGATTTCGAGCGGCAGCCTGCCAGTGCAGAACCCGACTGTGATTCCGGTGCCCTCTGCGAATGGCGTGCCGCGAAGAATCGCACGACGTAAGTGCCTATTCACCAGTCGGTTGTGACCTGGCTTCCGGGCCGAACCGCGCGGCAGTTGGCAGCCTTCGACAACACCGTCTGCCGTTTTGACAACCGGTGCCGATGCCGCGGCCGAGTTCAATAGCGAACGGTGATGCCGAAGTCCGCAATGTGCACCGACTCGCGGTTCGTCACGTTCGACCCCGGAAAAGCTCCGAGGGGAGTGACGATTGGCCCCGTGATCTCGCTGGGAAGGTAGTACGAATAGGCCGCGCTAAGCCAGACGTTGCCGACCAGCCGCCAGGATGCTCCCGCGTGCAACTGGTGCTGATAATACAGCGGCGCGGCGACGCTGAAGAAGCTGACCGCATCCGGAATCGGGTTTTGATTGAACGTGTACCCCAGCCTGACGAGCAGGTTCCGGCTGGCTTCATACTGAACGCCGGTCGCGACGGAAAAGACGCTCTTCCAGCCCAGTCCGGCCACCGATCCGTCCGCGTTGAAGCCGCTGAGGCGAAAACCATCGGTGTTGCCGTAATCGAAATAGCGAACGTCGGTGGCAACGACGAATCTGTCCGTCCCCGACCAGGCTGCTCCCAGCGACACGATCATCGGCAGGTCCATGTCGATCCTGCCGACCGTTGGAAGACCGATTTCGTCTTCCGAGTGATATCGAAAGGTCTCCATCCATTGCGGACTCTTGACGGAAGCTCCAAGGTGCAGACCGCTTTCATCGGCGTAGTAGGCTCCCGCCTGAAGTCCTCCGCCCCAGTGAGTTCGCGAGCCGCGTCCGGCCGGATATCGCGGAGCACCGCTGCCGTCGGCATCGTCCGGAGCCGCGAACACCAGCGGGTCGGCAATCAGTTCTCCCAGCGTCAGCGTGGGCCCGATTCCGACGGACACGTTGTCAGTGACCTGATGTGAAACGGTCGGGATGATTTCCAGAAATCCTGCTTGTGAGTAAACCCGTCCCAGCCCGCCTGGGATACCGGGACTGTTCGACTGCGGCAGGAAGACGGGATTCGTGGTGCTCGCCGGAAAGTTCGTTCGAAATCCCGCTGCGCAGAATACTCCCAGTCCGAACGATGTCGCTGATTCGTCGTCGTGGTGAACCCAGCCGACGTTCGGCAACGGCGTCACGCCCGGCTCCGCGGATGTCACGCCCGAACCAAATCCGGGGATCAGCGATTCCGTTTCCAGCACGGGCAGCACGCCCGCGACGCCGACGCTGAGTTCTGATTCACCAAGTCCGGAAATCGATGCCGGATTCCAGAACAGCGACCCCATCGAATCCAGCGGCGCTGCCGTACCGGCTCCTCCCATGGAACGGTTGACCGGGCCGACAGCCGAAACATGAATACCCTGCGCGCAAACTCGGGAAGGACCAGGCAGCGCAGAAACGGCCAGCGCCATAACAATTGTTGCCGAGATCCTGGAATTCATCTCAAAGGCCTGCCTGACGCCGCGTGCTGAGAATGAGGTGGCGCACCGCAGCGCGGTGTGATCAACAGGCGTCATCGACATAACCCGCAGAACCGGCCATCCCGAATTGCCGGGCGTCTGGAAGTTCCTCATTGAGATTTCGCGAAGTCAGACAGCAAGTCTCGCTGGGCTGCCCATTTTCAGTCGTGGAAACCCGACTGAAGCATGCCGGGACGATACCGGCTGTTGGCCATCGCCGGGCTGCGTCAGCCACGCCGGCAATCAGGTTCGCCTGGCAACACAGAAGCTGTAGGTGCTGAACACGGCGTCCTGGACGTCGAGATATTCGTCGCAGCGAATGGACGTGCAGTCTCGAAAACCGATGGATGCCAGCCACACACGGGGATCGTCGACACCGAAAACGAATCGTTCACCCAGCGAATCCATTCCTTCCAGAAAGTCTGTGATGTTTCTGTTGTTCGTCCTGCCCGAGACAACCGCCGTGCTGACCACGTCGGTCCACAAACAGCTTGCCGGGTGGCGCATCAGATCCAGCAGGGACAGAAGGATTCTCTGGTTCTCCGCTTCCGTGAAGTACATCGAACAGCCTTCATAGAGGAAGACGGTGGCGGCGTTTCGGTCGAACTCCGGATGCCCGCCAATCACCTGTTCCAGGTCGTCGAATCGAAAATCCGCTTCCAGTAGCGTGCGCCGATCGCTGAGATCACTGGGAAGCATCGCCGCCGCGCGTTTGCGTTCGGCGATCATTTCCGGAAGGTCGATTTCAAAGAACGTGACGTTCGGCTGTTCGGCGGCATGTCGCAGGCACCGCATGTCCAGGCCGACTCCCAGAGTGACGACCTGCTTCAGGTCAGCAACTCCGCGGATGGTCCCATCGATATGCTGCGTTCTGGCAAGCACCATGTCCTTTAGCTGCGGCAGAACACTTTGAAGTCGAGCGGCCAGCAGAGCACCGTGCGGTCCGGCCATGGTGGAAGCTTCCGGACACGTCACCGTGATTTTCTGATGATCCGACGTCAGAGCCCGCAGGCCGGCAATCATCCGGGCGGACGCCTTGAGTTTGTGGCAAAACAGCGTCGATCGCGACGGGTTGGACTGCGACGGCAGCAGTTGAGACGTCGGCTGAGCGAAGTACTTCATTTCCGCAACGGCCGCCAGGTCGCCGTTGGAATAGAAGTTGACCTCCAGCGTTGCCAGAACCCGCCGACCGCTGAAGTAGCGTGACCTGATGTCGGCCGCCTGGTCGGGATTAATCTCACAGACGCATGTCAGATGGCCCGAACTGGGGTTCTTGTACTTGACGTTCATTCCGGCAAGCCACAGCGACGCGGACTGGTCGTCGCGGCACCGGTGAATTCCCGCCAGCGGAACGCCTCGCAGCAGCGTGGCCAGAGCCAGTCCGCCCGTGTAGTCAGCGGAAAGCGAAATCAGCGCTGCCTGGTGCGTGCCGTGCTGATTCGTCGTTGCTTTGTTCAGAGGCAGAACCGCTTCGCAGTAACCGTCTTCAACCACCGTGACCCGCCAGTCGGATTCTTCCAGGACAGGAATGGATGCTCGCAGGAGTCGCGTCATCAGCTCTGGATTGATGCGGTCCTGGTAGTCCTGTTCCCATGAAACAAGCGGCTGTTGAAGTGTCTGCGTCGTCATTGATGCGAGTCCTCTGATGTTGTGTTGGAAGTGCCAGACCCCGGCCAGAGTAAATCTGCGGCAGTCGTTCTCAAAGAACCAACTCAGGAGGGATTCCCGCCGCTGCTTTCGTGATCGATCGCGGACGGTGGTTGTGCGGGCAGACCACCATGCCGGCCATGTGCAGCGGCATCGATCAGGAAGATTCTGCGCGTGAAGCTGGGCAACTGGCCGAGTCCTTCGGCGTCGCAACGGCAGGCGAGTCGGATTTCCCTACCAGACACGGAGAAGCGAGCGGGCGGGAGTTCTTACCCGCGTTGCCAACGTCGGTCCTGATCGGAGATAGCGAAGATCGCATACGACACGATCCCTCGTTCGGGCAATTCAGACAGCCGCCCGCCGCGTTGTTTGTCCGCTGGCTATGCTCACACGAAACCGCAGGGCAATTCTGCGGGGTATCGCCGTGGCGATTGAGGGATCGGAAGGGCCACAGAATTCCGGGATTTGAAATCGGAACATCTGGTCCGGCTGGCAATCCCGGTAACAATGGCAGGAAAGGCGGAAATGCGACAACTGGCTGCCATTCAGGCGGCAGAAACGCATCCTCCAGCATAAGCCGGTGGATTCTGCCGAAACCCACGTTGCCGAACGGCAATTTTCGCGGGAAAAAGGCAACATCGGCCGAAATACTGACCTAGAGTCAAATCACGACGGAGATCCTCCGCACGTGGATTTTGCGTTATTTGGCACGGCTTGCCCTGGCGTGTTCGCGACGTGTAGCGAACGGCCTTGTGGGGACGGGGCGGCGATCGTTCAAGAGGAAAGATTGACCGGGGATAGAAACATGCTTGTACTCAGCCGAAAAAAAGATGAGAAGATTGTGATCGGTGACTCCATCACGCTGATGGTCATCGAAATCCGGGGCGACAAGGTTCGCCTGGGCATCGACGCGCCGCGGGACGTTACGGTCCACCGCGAAGAGATCTACGAAGCGATCAAGCGCGAAGCCAAAGAACAGACGCAGCCCGAATAGTGACAGGCAAGCCGCGATTGACCTGACGCAACCAGCGTCAGGTCAGTGGCGTTCGCGCGTTGCCAGGCTGTTGCCGACCCCGTCCCGACCCAATCCCCGGCAGCCAGCAGCAGGCAGGACAGCGAACGCCGTCTTCGTCGCGTCATTCCACAGGTGGCGGCGTCGTTACGGCTTTTTCGACTTCGGTCAGCAACTGTTCCATCCGGAAGGGCTTGTACAGCACGGCTTTCAGTCCCTGCTGGCGAGCCTTCACGATGGAATGAGATGCGTCCCAGCCGAATCCCGTCATCAGAATCACGGGCATGTGCTCATTGATGCTGCGCACCTTGCAGAAGCACTCATACCCCGACATGTCCGGCAGTCGGATGTCGGCCAGCACGACGTCATAATGATGGCTTCGGGCCATCTGGCAGGCCTGTAGACCGCTGCGAATTCCCTCCACTTCACAGCCGTAGGGAAACAGCAGGTTGTAGGCGGATTCGCGAACGCTGTCATCGGCGTCGGCCACCAGAATGCGTTTTCCCTTCAGAGCGGGACGTTCCTCGTGAAGTGACAACACGACCGGGCCGTAGTCGGTGTCCGGGTTGTAGTCCTCCGACACCTTGTCGATGTTTCCGCGGATCAGTCTGGTGTTGTCCAGGATTCGGTGCAGCTTGTCGCAGACGTCGGGATCGTGGCCGATGTACTTTTCCAGGATCGATGTGGCGTCGTACAGGATGTCGTCCGTGGGCCTTGCGACTTCTCGCCGCAGCCGTTGTGAGTTTGCGGTCGCGGTCGTGAATTTTTCCGCCATCAGCAACTGCAGTTGATTCAGTGCGACCGCCACAACGTCGCCGAATTCCTGCAGAAACTCCAGGTCCTTCTGATCGAACGACTGCGTTCCCGGGCTTTCGACGTTGAATGTGCCAAGAACTTCATCGTGCATGATGAGCGGCACGGTCAGTGAACTGCGAGCTCCCGCCGCACCTGTCAGATACAGCGAATCCGAACGGGTATCCTGGCACAGATAACTCTGACCGCTGGCCGCGACATAGCCGGTGACTCCGTTGCCGGTCTCCTTTGCGAACAGCAGCCTGCAGACGGCTTCTTCCTGCATTCCCACATCCAGCAGCGGCTTCAACTGCCCGGTGGCGGGATTCAGCAGGCGAATCTCAATGGTTTCAAAGCCAAGGATTTCCTTCGTGTATCGCAGGATGTTCTGTTTCAGCAGATCAATCCGCTGGTCGTGTGACATCTCCCGGACGTCGTCCGGCGACAGGTTACCCAGTTCGATGCCCGCCTTGTGAATCGCTTCGACTTTTTGACGACCGGTGACTTCTTCGGTGACGTCTCGCAGGACGATCGACGTGAAGGGCTGAGTCTGACCGTGCCCCACCGGAAGCTGCGACCGCGACGCCCGGAATTCCACGAACCGGCGGTCGTTCAGTTTCAGAATGCTGGACATGACCTGATTCGGGCCAGGCTCGTTTTCCAGCGGCGAAAAATTGGGACTGATCAGTTCCGGGCTGCCGAGCGCTTCCAGAAACGAAAGTCCGGTCAGCGAATCTTCCCGCCCGGACATCGAGCGGAAGACGGCGTTGTGCCAGACGACCTTCTTTTCAGCGTCGACCAGAACCAATGCATCCGGAACGCTGTCCATGAAGCCCTGAGCACAGACCTGCAGGTCCTTGGCTCGCGAAGCAAACTGGCCCGCGAACAGGACGGCGTCCGCGAAGGAAGTATCCGGCGATCCGGGCCCGGCGCCGTCCGCGTGAACGACTTCAATCCCGTCGCCAATCACACGACAGAATTCGGCCGTGATTTCGTCCGTATCACCGGACACCAACAGACGCGGTCTTTCGGCAACCACTGTTCTACCCCTGAACGAAGGCGTGCTGCGGCACGCATGCAACACTCGCATCGCGAGCATCCGATTAGACATCAACCCCGAATCCGCGAAAACCCCAACGCCTCCGGATTCCCATAGTTCTCACAAACAGACTGCCGCCGACTTGACGACTTTCGGCACGATCCGCGAGGACGCCTGCGGAACGCGGGGACTGCCTGATCGGGAAATGCAACTTCGATGCCAGCCGAATTCTAGGCGGTGAACAGGTGACGACGACTCGATTCGTTGCGAAGTTGAACGGCGCGCGATCATATGTGCTACACCGAACGGCCGGCGGCGCTGCCGCACAATCAATGCGGTTTCGGTGTTCGCCGGTTTCGAGCTACGCCTTCAGTCCGCAGGCCGACTTTGCCCGGTCGAGCACTTCCGCAGCTTTGGCTCGCGCGCGAGCGGTGCCCTGGCGCAGGATGTCTTCCACGTCGTCGGGGCGAGCTTCCAGGTCCGCTCGCCGGTCGAACGCCGTGCTGAAGTATTCCATCGCCGCGTCAAACAGTGTCGACTTCGCTTCACCGTAACCCATTCCGCCGGCACGGTAACGGTCAGCCAGAGTTTGTTGTTGTTCAGGGGAAGCAAACAGCCGGAAAAGATCGAACACCGCGCAGGTGTCCGGGTTCTTCGGGTCTTCCAGAGCAGTGCTGTCGGTACGAATGCTGTTGATCAGCTTCCGCAGCTTTTTGGGGGACTCGAAAATCGGAATCGTGTTGTTGTAGCTTTTGGACATCTTTTCGCCGTCGGTCCCCGGTACCTTCGCCGACGAATCCAGCACGTGCGGTTTCGGCAGAACCAGCGTTTCACCGAACATCGAATTGAACCGCTGAGCAATGTCGCGAGTCACTTCCAGGTGCTGAATCTGGTCGGCTCCGACAGGAACAAGATCGCTGTCATAGATCAGAATATCGGCCGCCATCAGCACCGGATAAGTGAACAAACCCGCGTCGGCCGCGATCCCGCGTTCCTTCTTGTCCTTATACGAAACACATTTCTCCAGCAGGTGCATCTGAGTGATCGTGAGCAACAGCCACGTCAGCTCCGGCACCTCCGGAATGTCAGACTGACGAAACAGCGTCGCTTTTTCCGGATCCAGCCCCAGAGCCAGCAGGTCCAGAGCGGCGTCACGGACGTTTTGACGCAACACCTGCGGATCCCGCACGGTCGTCAGCGCGTGCAGGTCGGCGATGAAATAAAACGCCTGTTCGTTGCCCTGCAGTTCGATGTACTGCCGAATGGCTCCGAAGTAGTTGCCCCAGTGAAACCGGCCGGTGGGCTGAATGCCGGAAAGGACTTTCATGGGAGAGTTGAGAGTTGAGAGTTGAGAGTTGAGAGTTGAAAGTTGAAAGTTGAAAGTTGAGAGTTGTGAGTTGTGAGTTGTGAGTTGTGAGTTGTGAGTTGTGAGTTGTGAGTTGAAAGTACCGCTCGGCACACGCCGTCTACTATTCCCTATTCCCTATTCACTATTCCCCAATCTCCAGCGTGCCGACCAGATCACTGACGCGTGCGATGCCGTGTTCGTCGAGCACGCGGCCAAGTTCCGCGACAAGTTGATTGGCGATTCCGGGATTGTAGAAGTTGGCGGTTCCCACCTGAATCGCCGTGGCTCCGGCCACCAGAAATTCCATCACGTCATCCAGACACTGAATTCCGCCGACGCCAATGATGGGAATATCGACGGCCCGCGCGACCTGGCAGACGATTCTGAGTGCCAGAGGTTTAATGGCGGGGCCGCTGAGTCCGCCGAAGACGTTGCCGAGCACCGGTTTTCTTCGCCGCCAGTCGATCGCCATGCCCTGAAACGTGTTGATCAGCGACACGGCGTCCGCGCCGGCGGCGGCGACGCTTTCGGCAATCGGGACGACGCTGGTCACGTTGGGAGTCAACTTGGCGATCACCGGCAGCGGACCGGCGCTGCGTACGGCGGCGACGACTTCCGCGGCCAGGTCCGGATTGGTGCCGAAGTCGACTCCGCCGGACACGTTGGGGCAGGAGATGTTAAGTTCAACAGCCGCGATTCCGCCGGCCTGATTCAGCGTGACCGCCATGCGATGAAATTCCTCGCTGGTCTTCGCGGCGATGTTGACGATCAGAGCCGTGCCCAGACTTGTCAGGTACGGCAGCTTCACTTCAACAAACTGGTCGAATCCGTCGTTGTCGAGTCCGATGGAATTCAGCATTCCGCTGGCCGTCTCGATCGTTCGCGGCGGAGCGTTGCCAGGGCGCGGCAGCGGAGTGACCGTCTTTGGGATCACGCCGCCCAACTTTGTGAAGTCGACAAACGGCGACATTTCCTTCGCGTAGCCAAACGTCCCGGAAGCCACCAGAATCGGGTTGGCCAGCGACAGGCGGTTCAATTGGACGGCAAGCTGCGGCATCGAATGGTCAGGCGTCGTAGGTCCGTTCGTGCCGGCATCCCCCGGAATTTGCCAGCGCGGATTTTTCGTTGGCCAAAGCCTTCAGGTACATCCGGCTTCCGGCCGCAGTTGGATAGATCGTGTCGACGCACGCCTGGCACAGGCTGTCGCGAGGAAGCCCGACGCACTCCGCAACGGCTTCCACGGGAAGATAGCGCAGCGTGTCGGCGCCGATGGCTTCGGCCATGCGCTGCTCCTCTTCGGCGGTAATGGCGGAACCCGCCATGAACTCCGGAGCGAACAGTTCTGAAACCGTGGACATGTCAATTCCGTAAAAACACGGTGCGATAATGGGAGGGCAGGCGATGCGGACATGGATTTCCTTCGCCTTGCCGCGCTCCCGCAGCAGTCGCAGCAGTTGCCCCAGAGTCGTGGCGCGGACGATGGAATCGTCGACCAGCAGGACTCGCTTGCCGTCCATGATTTCGGGCAGAGGAGTGTACTTCATCCGAACCTTGCCGGCTCTTTCTGATCCTTCGATGAACGTCCGGCCGATGTACCGGTTGCGAATCAGTCCTTCCAGTGACGGCACTCCCAGGCGAAACGCCATACTGTCAGCGGCGGCTTTGGCGGTGTCCGGAACCGGCACGACGATTGTGTCTTCGTCGATCGGAACGGTTTCGCGTCTGGCCAGTTGTTCGCCCAGCCGTTTTCGCGACAGATAGACGCCGGCGTCGTCGAAACTGCTGCCGGCGTTGGCAAAGTAAATCCACTCAAAGAAGCAGTGCGCACGGCGGGGACTGTCGGCGAATTTTTCCAGCCGCACTCCGTGCTGTTCGTCGACCAGTACCGCATGACCCGGCGGCACGGTTCGAACGCAGTCCTGGTTGAAACCCAGATGAGTCAGCGCGACGCTTTCGCTGGCAGCGGCGAACAGCGGTCCTTCCTGAGCGTAGCACAGCGGCCGCATTCCCAGCGGATCGCGCGACGCGAACATTTCCCCGCGGGCATTCAGGTAAACCAGATTCCAGGAACCATCAAGCTGCTCCGACAGCGAACTCAGCAGCGAAATCAGATCGATGCCGGGCGATTCGGAAAACTTCTGGCAGATCAGGTGGTTGATGACTTCCGTGTCGGTTTCCCGAGTCAAATGGAAGTCGGAGTTTCTGAGGATCTCTTCCTTCAGGTCCGGGTAGTTGGCCAGTTGACCGTTGAAGGCGAAACTGAACCATTTGGATCGCGCGATGTGGTGGCGTTCGAACGGCTGAGCATAGCTGCGGTCGTCGCGGCCGCAGGTGGCATAGCGAACATGACCGATGGCCGCCGACCCGCTGTATTCGTTCATCAGGCTCAGGTACTTGACCGGATGATTCATGCGGAAGACTTCGGCGACACCCCCGAGTTCCTTGTAGGTGTCGATCAACTGCTTGCGGCCGGCGTTGAAGGTCGTAAACCCCGCCGCCAACTGGCCGCGATTCTGCATGTCCAGCAGCATGCCGGGGATCAGCCGCGACGTCTGGTTACGATCGCAGTTTTCCGGAATGAGCGGACTGGCGGTTTCTGCCGGAAGGTGAAATACGGCCGCCAGGCCGCATTCATGGTTCAGTTCGTCCATGCCTCGGAATTCTGCAGCACTTGCCCTGTTAAGAGACTGTGAAGCGGCGGATCGTAGCGGGACGCTCTGTGCAAACCAACCGAATCGCCACCGGGGTCGTGAGTCCGGAATCAGGGCGCCGTGAACCCGGAACCGCAAACTTCGCAGTTCCGGCGAGCAGAAATTCGGGAGTCGCAGGAAGAGCAGAAACTGTCCGCCGGACGACGGACGTGGCAGCTCGGGCCGTCTTGCGATTCGCCGCTTTTCCCAACCGGCACAAACGACAAAACCCGTACGACTGGGGCGATTGGAGCAAAGTTCACAGGCCGCACATTCCGATATCGACGAATGCAGGCTGCGTTTTCCTTACGGTTCGCGTTGGTCGGCGGCATCTATGAACTGTCTGCATCCCGGATTTGAAGCGTTTTTCGCAGGTTGAATGGCCTGCCGACAGACACTTCGGTTCGGAAAGTCAGGTGCTGCGGATCTTCCGGCATACTTTGCAAAGGTCCGGTTCGCATGTTTCGTACGAACCTGCTCCGCTACGTTCTCACACTGATGATTGCCGCGGGTGCGTGCTCAGCAGCCAATGCGCAGCACTTCGGAGGTGCTCCGGCATTTCTGTCGCCGGGTTCCGGTGGTCAGATTACCGGGTTTCGTCCGCCGCAGTCTCAGTACCAGGCTCCCACGGTCGACTACTACGTCGGCAAGGCTCAGCCGCTGTGGGACGACCAGCAGCCGGTCGAAAAATTCCTCACCGAAGTCGCTCACCGAAGCTGGCTGCGGCTGGAATACATGCACTGGGATCTGGATGACGCCGGCAGCGGAAACTTTGGTGCGCCCGTCAACGGCGACACCACTCCGACGTTCGCCGTCAATGACATCGAATCTCCCACAACTCTGCGCGGCCAGGCGCTGATCCCCCAGCGCGATCTGCTGGGGCTGAATGACGTTTCCGGTGTTCGGGGTACTCTGGGAGTCGCACTGAACGGCGGTTCGCTGGAATTGAGCGTTTTCGGAACGGAACAGGGCAGCAGTCAACTGAGCTACAACAACCTGCAGGCTCGCCGCGATATCGAAAACAATCCCCGGGACCCCGCCGTTCTGCGTCTGGGCACCGTCGCCCTGCCGAACGTCGTGACTCCGCTTCTGGCCGATGGCGTCGTTTCCAACGCGACCGCCGTGGACGGCCTGGTCTACGACCAAAGCTTCGCCGCGACGCTGCGGGGACAGATGTGGGGCGGCGAAATGCTGCTGCTGATGGATTCCTACATCCCCGATGACAGTATCCAGTGGCAGTGGCTCGGCGGTTTTCGCTATCTGAACTACGACGAATCGGCAGCCATTACCGGTGTCTTCAACGACGGCGGAGCTCAGATTCCGGCACGAGTGACTCAGATTGGCGGCAATACCATCAACAACATCTACGGCCCGGAAATCGGTGCCCGCCTGTCGCTCACGTCCCGGTTCCTGACACTGAGCGCGACGCCGAGAATCGCGTTCGCTCTGAACGACAACACGTCGGAGGTCTACAGCACCGGTCTGAATGCGGCCGACCTGACAGTCAGCCGGGTAACCGCGAATACGATTGACTTCACACCTGTTGTGCAGGTCGCTCTGCTCGGCGGCACATCTGACCCCGCGACGGAGTCGGGCGTTGTGGCTTCCATCGATACGGAAGCGATCGGCATGGCGATCATCGCGATGAACGGAGGCCGGCAGAAGCTCGGTGACACGATTGACCACTCGACGGGGATCGAGATGCTGGTCAGAATCGATGACGTCGTGGAACGCGGCCAGCCGTTGGCACGAGTGTTTTCACCCGAAGCGAGTCGCCACCTGAACGCGGTTCGAGCGGCGTTTAAATTGTCAGACTCGGCTGTGGCACCGGCACTGATCGCCGGCCGAGTCTAAACGTGTTTCTTGCGTTCTTGCGTTCGTTCCGCCTCGAAAGCACCGGTCATTCCCGCGCAGAGTCCTGCCCTCGCGAAGGTGGGCGCGCAAAGCCTGTACAGATGCCTGCCCCGCCACCTCAGAGCAGTGATAGCCCCGTCATTCCTGCGCAGGCGGGAACCCAGCGTCCGCGCATCCAACCGGCTCGCAACCAGCGTTCCTCACCCCACCAGCGAGCTGCGCGACGTTCGTCCGCAGTCGCCACGCCGATTGTGATGTGGCCCGGCTCGCTGGCCACAGATTTCACAGATTCACACAGATTGCTGCTGTCATTCCCGCGCGGGCACCGCGTTCCGTCATTCCCGCGCAGGCGGGAACCCAGCATCCGCGCAACCAACCGGCTCGCAACCCGCGAGCTGCGTGAAGTCAGTCCGCAGTCGCCGCTCCGATGCGAACGGGATGAAGCCGCGGCTCCGATTTGCCACAATGCGCAAACGTCAATCCTGCGGATTGATGGTATGATCCTGCGGGAACCACGACAGGCGCGACCGGTTCCGGGGCGTCACGCCGGAATGCCGTGAGTCAGCCTGAACAGGCCGCTACGCGTTTCGTCTCCCGCAGCCATCCTGCCCACAGACCGAAGGAGTGGAGTTATGGTCAGAGTTACTGATTTCGGATCCGTCAGATACGTGCCGGGCCGAACCGGCAGCCGCGACCTGCAATCCGCCGGTTCGGCGCGACGCGCCGGTGGTCAGGTGCCGCGTCTGACTGCCGGACTGTTGCCGGTCATTCTGTTGACGACTTTCCTGGTGCCCTGCGAAACGTTCGCCCAGGTTCCACAGTCCGGCGACCAGGCTTCCGCTGCCGGTGCTGACGACGAACCCGATCCGCTGCCGCTGGACATCAAGGTGCTGATGGAAGCGTCGCCTCAGTATTCGCTGATGGCTCAAGGCTGGACCCGAGTCTTTCAGGATGTGGGGTACTCCGTCGTCTTCGATGCGTCGCGCAACAACGAACGGCCGGGGATTGAAGATGTCACCTTCAACAAACGACGCAGCGTGAAGGTTGTTGGCCAACTGGATCGTTCCGGCACGCTTCAGTTCGGCGACCGAAAATTCAAGCAGACAGAACCGGAGCAACTGCGGACGTACCTTGCCAGACTGGCTCGCTACGGAGCGAAAGGTCCGCCGCAGGAAAGCCCGACGTGGGGTCTGACGGATGAGCAGTTCAAAATTGTCGTCACAATGCTCAGCGGCCCGGTCACTGATCCCGTCACGACCAGCTCGCCTGCGGAAGCGATTGAATCACTGAAACTGTCGGATTCCTTTCGCATCAGGTACACGCCTTCGGCGCGGCGGCTGGCATTCGGTGATGGCGCGGAAACCGATGCGACGCCTCTTGAGCCTCAGGGGCTTTCTCAGGGCACCACGACCGCGATCGTGCTGGCGCAATTCGGACTGGGCTTTCGTCCCATGCGGAATCCCGACGGAGCATACGTCCTGGAAATCGACGCGGGTGATGAGTCGTCCAATCTGTGGCCCGTCGGCTGGAGAAATACGGAACCGCTGAATCGCAGAATTCCCAACATCTATCGGTCTCTGGAAGTTGGAAACCTGGAAGACGCGGACCTGACCGGGTTGATTCAACTGCTCTCCAATCGCCTTGAAATTCCATGGTTTTCGTCGCCTCACGATCTGCGAGCGAAAGGCATTCGGTTGAGTGAATTGACGTATTCACGCAAGCCTGACAAGCTGCCGCCATCCAGCCTGTTAAGGAAGATTGGGGATAAGTATGAGATGGGGCTGGAAGTCCGCGTGGACGAAACCGGTCGGCCATTTCTTTGGGTGACCACCGCCGAACAAAACGACACGTTCCGCGCGCGATTCAGCCACGTGAAACCCAGGTAAGCCGATTCGATTCAGAACGCCGGAGCCGCTCTGGCGACCGCGCGGCCAGTGGCTGTGGCGAGTCTTCCAGCTGGAATTCTTTCCCGATTCATCGACGGCGAACCGCAAGCTGACAGGAGCTGAAAATGACCACAACTCGACTGCGATATCGCCTGCTGACCGCACTGGCGGTTGCAGCGATCGGAAGCATGGCCTGCCGTGCCAGCACGTTCGCTGACGAATCACCTCAGGTGCCGACCGACGACGCGGCGGCCATCCAGGAACTGTTTCCGCTGCTGGTTGAAGAAGCCACGCTCACACAGCAGCTCGGCGCTGACCACCCGAAGCTTGTCAACCTCCGGAAGAAGATTGAAAGCTTGCGCGAGCACTACGGCGCAGGGGCTTCGGTGAAGGCGACCGTGAATGTTCTGGTCACGACGGACGACGAATCCGCGAAAACGCCGCCAGTGAAGCATGACGGTCACTCCGGAACATCAGCGACTGCAATCGGCGCAAGCTGGACGGAACAGATGGAAGGCCAGATCGCTCGCATGCAGGGCCAGTTGGATCGCGACGATGTCAGCGAAGACGTGAAAAGCACGCTGCGAATCACCATCGGACAACTGCAGCGCGTTACTGACATGGTGAAGAATCCACCCCGACGCGGCTGCCCGAACGCAGGCAGGCGGCGCGTCCCACAGCCGCGCGCGGCCGTGCATGCACACGCGGCGCCCGCGACGTCGGCCGTGCCGCAGGTGAAGCACATCGACCTGCCGGTCGACAAGCCGAAGGTCGTGATCCGGATTGACGAAAACCGGGAGGTTCGGGTTACCGAGCAGCGCGACGGCCACGATCACGAATCGCAGGACAGGCCGCGTCACCCGAAACATGACGAGGCAGACCACGCTCCGCTCGTTCAGCACGAGCGCGTCGAAATTGAAACTCAGCGCGAACAAATGGAACTGGAACGTCAGCGAGCGGCTCTGCAGATTGAACGAGCCGAGCTGGAACTGCAGCAACAACTCGAAGCCGCGAAACGAGAACAGCAGGAATTTCGACATCACCGCGAGGAATGGGAACGCGACCGCGCCAACCGCGAACGCGAGGAACACGAGATGCGTGCGCGCGAGATGCACGAACGCCAGATGCGCGAACGTGAAATGCACGAACGCGAAATGCGAGAGCGGCGCGAACGCGAAGAAGGACGGCCGCACGCTGACGAACACCAGCGTCACATCCGGGCACTGCACGAAGCCGCTGAGATCCTGCAGCAGCACGGGCTGCAGGACATGGCTCACGAAATCCATCGGCGTGCCGAAGAAATGGAACAGCATGGTCCCGGACACGAACCGGCTCCCGGACACGGCCGTGAAACTGTCCTGCCGCCCGGACACGAACATGCCGCGCAGATGCTTCAGGAGATCCATCACGCTCTGGAACGGCTGCACGGAGAAATCCGGGAACTGCACGAACGGCTGGGACAAATTGAACGCCGCCGTCCGCCGCAGGGTCCCGAATTCGACCGACGACCCGGACCGGATCGTCCGAACCCGGATCGTCCGAACATGGACGAACTGCGCGAACGCATCGAACGCGAACTGCGCGAACGCGACCGGGCTCGCACGGCGCCGGAGCAGGAGATCGAACGGGAAGGCGATCGCGAACCGGATCGACGACCGGCTCCCGAACGTCGTCCCAACCGCAATCGCCGACCCGCTCGCGACCGTGAGCAGCCACGCGACGAATGACCGCCATCAGGAGATGCACCGTGTTCCGAAAGCCATTCTTTATCGCTGCCGTGATGTCCGTCACCGGAATGGTGTCAGGGCCGATGTCGAACGCCGCTGATGACGTCGCTCCGGAAGACCGTGAACCGCCGGGAATCGTGTTGCGGGAATTTCTTTACGGCGACGCTCCGTTTCCGGAATGTCATGCATCGACGATCGTGGAAACTCCCGCCGGACTCGTCGCCGCATTCTTCGGCGGCACGGAAGAGAAGCACCCGGACGTTGGCATCTGGGTCACTCGCCACGTTCAGGGCGCGTGGACGCCTCCGGTCGAGGTTGCCAATGGAGTTCAATACACGCTGACCAGCGGCGAACTCTATCGGCATCCGACCTGGAACCCGGTGCTGTTTCAATATCCCGATGGCGGCCCGCTGATGCTGTTTTACAAATGCGGCCCCAGCCCCGATACATGGTGGGGAATGCTGACAAGCTCGCCGGACAGCGGAAAAACCTGGTCAACACCGAGGCGCCTTCCCGAACACATCGACGGCCCGGTTCGGAACAAACCCATTCTGCTGGACGACGGCACACTGTTGTGCGGCAGCAGCACCGAGTTCGACGGCTGGCGACTGCACTTCGAACTGACCGGCGACCGCGGACAAACCTGGCATCGGACACCGGCGATCCACGACGGCCGGACCATTGGCGCCATTCAGCCGACCCTGCTGGTTCACTCCGACGGACACATTCAGGCATTGAACCGCAACCAGAACGGCAACGGAAAAATCGTGTCCACCGTTTCCCGCGACGGCGGAAAAACGTGGTCACAACTAACGGAAACAGAACTGCCGAATCCGAACTCCGGTATCGACGCCGTGACACTCAGCGACGGCCGATTCTTGCTGGTCTACAATCACACGGTGCGTTCCGGCGATTCGCCGCGCGGACGGGAAATGCTGAATGTCGCGGTCAGCGACGACGGACTTCACTGGAAAGCCGCGGCCGTCCTGGAGAACACGCCGAAGTCGGAGTTCTCCTATCCGGCGGTCATTCAAACGTCCGACGGCCTGGTTCACACGACGTACACATATCAGCGCCGCCGGGTTCGGCACGTTGTGATTGATCCTTCAAAGCTGCAGCTAACGAACTTCGCCGACGGAAAATGGCCGACGGAGCGCTGACAGTACCGGTCGCCAAACAATGTCGCCTCCGCGGCGCTCACGCACCGCCCGTCCGCGATCCGCCTGCCGGAAACCGCCATGAATCGAACTTCTCCGCCTGCGCCGTTTTGGCTGTTCACGTCGGCAATTCTGCTGCTTGCCGCTGGACGTTCCTCCGCGCTGTGTGCGGATGATGCGCCGACGGATGAGCAATTGCTGACACTGACGCAGCGTGCGACGTTTCGGTATTTCTGGGACGGTGCCGAACCGGTGTCCGGGCTTTCTCGCGAACGCATCCATCTCGACGATCCGACTTACGATCAGGACGTCGTTACCAGCGGAGGAACCGGATTCGGACTGATGGCGATTCTGGTCGGTATCGAACGGAACTTCGTCATTCGCCCCGATGCCGTCACACGCCTGGAATCAATGCTCACCGCGCTGGAAAAGGCCGACCGTTTCCACGGTGCGTGGCCGCACTGGTTGTACGGTCCCACCGGAAAGGTCAAACCGTTCAGCCCAAAGGACGACGGCGGTGACCTGGTGGAAACGTCCTACCTGGCGGCGGGACTGCTGTGCGTTCGGCAGTATTTCCGCGACGGCAGCGAACGGGAACAGCGACTGGCAGCCGTCGCGGATCGCCTGTGGCGGGAAATTGAATGGGACTGGTACCGTGGCCCTGACCGCGAAAACGTCCTGTTCTGGCACTGGTCACCCAAACATGCGTGGGAAATGAACTTCCGAATTCGAGGCTATAACGAATGTCTGATCACTTACGTGCTGGCGGGCGCGTCGCCGACTCACGGTATCCCACCGGAGGTCTATCACGAAGGCTGGGCCGAAAACGGAGCGATTCGGCAGACCAGCGCGGCGTTCGGCATCGAGCTGAAGCTGCGTCATCAGGGAGTTCAAAAGTATTGCGGCCCACTGTTCTGGGCACACTATTCTTACCTTGGCCTGGACCCTCGCGAACTGCGCGACCGCTATGCGGACTATTGGGAACAGAACCGAAACCACGTCGCGATGTGCAAAGCGTACTGCGTTGAAAACCCCGGACACCATGACGGCTATTCCTCGAAATGCTGGGGACTGACCAGCAGCTATTCACTGGAAGGCTACGCCGGCCACAGCCCGGAACATGATGAAGGCACGATCGCTCCCACCGCCGCGCTTTCTTCGTTTCCCTGCGATCCGGATTCCTGCATGGCCGCGCTTCGGTACTTTCACGACGAACTCGGCGACAGGCTGCTGGGAACGTACGGTTTCTACGACGCGTTCAATCAGGACAAAGACTGGTTCCCCAGGCAATACCTTGCGATCGATCAGGGGCCGGAGATCATCATGATTGAAAACTACCGCAGCGGCCTGATCTGGAAGCTGTTCATGTCGGCTCCGGAAGTGCAGCACGGGCTGACACGGCTTGGCTTCGAGGTGAACGGCCGATGACGCTGCTGTATTCCGACGAACGGTTTCTGCTGCACGATACCGGCGAGCATCCGGAATGTGCTGCGCGGCTTCAGGCTGTGCGCCGGCGGCTGGACGAATCGGGGCTGCTGAAGCAAGTCACGTCGGTGCCCGTTGTTCGCGCCGACGACACGGATGTAACGCGAGTCCATACGACGGAACATGTTCAGGCCATTCGCGAATTTGTCGATGCCGGCGGCGGGCGCATTGAAGTGGACACCGTTGTCAGCCCGGATTCCGCAGACGTGGCATGGCTGGCTGCCGGTAGTGGTGTCGACGCCGTGCGACGCATTGTCGGCGGTGAGGATACTCAGGCGCTGTGCCTGGTTCGTCCGCCGGGACATCACGCAAGGCCGGACGCGCCGATGGGATTCTGCCTGCTCGGCAATGTCGCCATCGCCGCGCGTGCCGCCATTCAGAAATTTGGATTGAACAGGGTGCTGATCGTCGACTGGGATGTCCATCACGGCAACGGAACTCAGGATGCCTTCTACGACGACGGCCAGGTCACGTTCTTCTCCGCTCACCGTTTTCCGTTTTATCCGGGCACCGGACGAAAGTCGGAAACCGGGCGCGGTGAGGGACTCGGTACGACGTTCAACCTTCCGCTGGAATTCGGCATCAGCCGGCGCGACTATCTTTCGGCGTTCGAAAAGAGTCTGACAGTGGCCGCCGACAAATGCAGGCCCGATCTGGTCATCATCAGCGCCGGTTTCGATGCTCACGCCGAAGACCCCATCGGCTCGCTGGGTCTGCAGACCGAAGACTTCGCGGAACTTACGAAGCTTGTGCAGCAGGTCGCGGCAACCCACTCCGATGGTCGGCTGCTGAGCATGCTGGAAGGCGGCTACAACGTTGACCGGCTGGCGGACTGCGTGTCGCTGCACCTGGAAACGCTGCTCAGCAAATGACTTCGTTTCCTGGATTCGAAGCTGCCGAAGTCAGTGTGAGCCGGCCGCGTGGAACTGCAATCGGTGCCGGTCGCCGTTGCTGAAGACTCGCCGAAGAACCACATTCCGCAACGCAGAAACGGCCGCCGCCAACATCGCGCGGGCCATGGCGACATCGACGGCGGCTCGTTCAGAACCATCACGCAGCGGCTATGTCAGGATCAGATCGTCGATTCCGTCGACAAACAGGATGTCAAAGATGTCGTAGCGGACTGTGTCCTTTTCGCCATCCACGGCAATCAGCCAGTCGGCTCCGGCGCCACCGTCCAGATCATCTTCGCCGGAACCTCCGATGATCGTGTCATTTCCGGCATTGCCCTGCAGCTTGTCGTCGCCGGCTCCGCCATCGATGAAATCATTGCCGGCTTCACCAAGAATCGTGTCGCTGCCATCTCCGCCGAACAGGCCGTCATTGCCATCTCCGCCGAAGATCGTGTCGTTGCCCGAACCGCCGTTCACGCGATCATTGCCGCGACCGGCATACACCAGATCGTTGCCGGCTCCGGCATCGATAACATCATTCCCGATGTTGACCCCCGCAGCTCGCTGCAGGTATTGACGCAGACTGATATCAACCTGCCACGGCAGCAGACGCGGAAGAGTATTGGGGCCGTCGCCGAAGATCAGGTCATGGCCGTCGCCGCCGGAGATACCGTCGTCATCGCCGCCGCCGACCAGAATGTCATTGCCGCCGTTGCCCGCGATGCGGTCCCGGCCGCCGCCGCCGAACACGACATCGTTGCCCACCACCGGAACCGGCCGGGCGTCGATGCTGACGGCATCCGCTTCGGCCGCCGTGATTGCTGCGACGGCGTCAGCGGCGGCCCCTGCGATCAGTTCGGCGTCAATCACGCTTCGCGCGATGACCGATGCCGGATCCGCCACGATTCCGTCGTTGCCGCCGCCGCCGAAGATGGCATCATGACCCCAGCCGCCGTGAATGATGTCGTTACCTTCGCCGCGGGCTCCGAAATCCTGAGCGTAAACGACGGGGTCAACGTAGCCGGCCGGATAGCTGTCAGTGGCATCGCCGAAGATCCAGTCGTTGCCGTGTCCGCCGTCGAGTTTATCGCTGCCGCTGCCGCCGATCACATAGTCATCGCCGCCAGCGCCGAAGATGATGTCATTGCCGGCGCCTCCGAAGATCACGTCGGTGTCGGCGCCGCCGTGGACAACATCGTCACCGTCACCGGCTTCCACCCAGTCGCTGCCGGTGCCGGCAAGCACAACGTCGTTGCCTGCACCGCTGTAGACACGGTCGTTGCCAGCGCCTGACAGCACCCAGTCATCGCCATCGCCGGCGTCAATTCGGTCGTTGCCGCTGCCCAGCAGGCTGAGTCGGACCAGATATTCGTGGATGGTGGTTTCGTCAGGCACGGCGGGCAGCGGCCAGGTGTTGGGGCCATCGCCCAGAATGATGTCATTGCCAGGTCCGCCTTCGATGGAATCATCGCCGTCGCCCCCGGCGATCCCGTCGAAGCCGTTTCCACCCATCAGCAGGTCATTGCCTTTGCCGCCCAGCAGAATGTCGGTTCCGTCGCCGCCGCTCAGGATGTCATCGTAGTCGCCGGCAACAATCAGGTCATTGCCCGAATTGCCGGCTACGCGCGAAGGCCCGCCCAAAGCGTAGGCCGTGTCATTTCCGTGTCCCAGAACGATGGACGTCGGGTGCTGAACGGAAACCAGCACAGCCACCAGGTCGTCGCCACACTTTGCGTCGATCACCAGGCTGGTGACCTGAGCATCGGAAACGGCAAACGTCACGTTGTTGACCGTCACGACCAGCAGTCCGGACGCGTCGACGTTCGCCACGATCACGTCCGCGTTGTGGGTTCCTCCGACGGTCACGACTCCGTTCTGATCGACGTTGAACGTGGGTTCCGGAGCGTATTCGCAGACTTCTTCCGGGTCGACGACTTCGCCTTCGACGGCGTCCGTTCCCAGAGAAACCGCCGACAGCATCGCTCGGGTTTCCAGAGATTCCAGCGCTGCTCCGGTGCGAATCGGACTGCGCCTTCCGGACGCCCTTGAGGCTCGACGGAACAGGGAAAACGGGGATCGCTTCGGCGAGAACAATTGAGACTGGCATCGTGATTCTGTGTGGCGTGGCATAGTGCGTTGTTCACTCCTGGCCCGGCGGAAGAAAGGAAGTTTGTGATCGCGAACACCGCGTTCACCCGGAATCGGTACGGCGTTGGCATATGCAGCCGGAGTGCCGAAACCGAAACGCGGCTACCTCCAGGTGCCCACAACATGCTTGCCCCCAAAGACTTAGAGTTACATCGATCGACCACTGGCGCTCGACCGTCCGATTCGAGGCGCCCTGAGTCAGAACGATTTATTGTCCGGAGCGCCCTGTGCGAGTACGCTGCGACAAGTGTTCCGGGCGAATGTTCGGCCGCTCGGTCGAGGGACATTGCCGGCGGGGAGGAGCTGATTTGCGACACGCTTTGATTCTGCTGAATGGACCAAGTCCGGGGGCCGGCGTCACCGTCGATCCGGACGCCGATGAAGTCACGCTGGGGCGCGACGTCACTCGGACGCTGCCAATCGATGACGAACGCTGCTCGCGACTGCACGCGCGGCTGTGGTTCGATTCGCAAAGCTGGCAAATTGAGGACTGTGACAGCCGCAACGGGACATTCGTCAATTCGCGGCGAATCGAGCGGGCGGTGCTGAGGCCGGGCGACATCATTCGAATCGGTGAAACACTGATCGTGTTTTCCCGCGAACACGATGCCGATGACCCGCGGTGGCACGCCCGACGGATCGCGACCAGCACCTTCGTCGTCCGTGTTGCTGAAGACGCCGAACGCCCGACGCTGATCGAACGGCTGCGGGCCGAACAGACCGACGTCGCGCGTGCGGCGGCTGTGTTGTGCCAGCTTGCTTCTGACCTGCAGCGGCAGGATCACGCCGACGCGATGGTGCGAGTCATCAGCGACGCGGTCATGGAAGCCGTCCGAGCGGACTCCGTGACAATCTGGCTGGTGTCATCCGACGGCCGGCTTTCCGCTGTCGGCGGGCGGTCGTCGAAGCAGCGGGAACGGCCCGGCGATTCCACGGATGCTCGCAGCGCGCCGGTTCCCGTTCTGGCCAGCATGTCGATCGAAAACAACGAATCGCTGCTGGTGCAGAACGGCTCAGCGGAGGCCGCGGCGTTTGACCCGTCAGATACGCGGCCCGCCGGCGGACCGGATACCGTCATCAGCGTGCCAATTCCCGGTCGCGGCGAACGGCTGGGAGCGATCGAATGCGTGGTCAGCGCGAATCACGGAGCATTCGACGAACACGATCTCGACGTGGTGATTGCGATCGCCGGACAGGCCGGCCTGGCTCTGGAGAACCTGAACCATCGGGAACGGCTGCAGCAGGCCAATCAGCAACTGCGGACCACGGTCCACGGGCAGCAGCGGATCGTCGGCGACAGCCCGGCCGTCCGGGGACTGTTCGACACGGTTTCGCGAATCGGGCCGGTCGACAGCACGATTCTGATTCGCGGTGAAAGCGGCACCGGCAAGGAACTGGTGGCCCGGATGATTCACGAAACCAGTCGGCGACATTCCGGTCCCTACATTCCGATCAACTGCGCGGCGTTCAGCGAATCGCTGCTGGAAAGTGAATTGTTCGGCCACGAGAAGGGAGCGTTTACGGGAGCCGACCAGCGGCGAATCGGTCAGTTTGAACGTGCTCACACCGGCACGCTGTTTCTGGACGAAGTCGGAGAACTCAGCCCCGCCTGCCAGGCACGACTGCTGCGGATTCTGGAACACCATCCGTTTGAACGTGTCGGCGGTGTCGAACCGATCCAGGTTGATGTGCGAGTCATCGCGGCGACTCATCGCGACCTGCCGGAACTGGTGGCCGGCGGCCGGTTTCGAGACGACCTCTACTTTCGACTGAAGGTGATCGAAGTCCGCCTGCCGCCTCTGAGAGATCGCGGCGACGATGTGCTGCTGCTGGCTGATCATTTCCTGCTTCAATTCCGAAGTGAGATGGGTCGCGGTCCCAGGGGATTTTCGGCCGCGGCCGCGCAGTTGCTGATGGATTACCACTGGCCCGGCAACGTGCGCGAACTGCGGAACGCGGTGGAACGAGCGGTCGTCCTGTCCGCAGCAGACGAAGTTCAGGCCGGCGATCTGGGACTTCCGATTGTTCAGCCGACCGAAGCCAGCCCGGGCGGTCTGATCCCGCTGGCTGACGCGGAACTTCGCCACATTGTCGCGGTCCTGGAACGCGTCAACGGCAACAAGACTCAGGCCTGCAAAGTGCTGGGCATCGGTCGCGGAACGCTTTACAAGAAACTGGAAGAATGCGCCGCGCGGGGGATTCCCGTCTGAACGTTCCTTCGGCGTCGCTGTCCCGACGAGCCCTTGCCGAGGGCCCGCGTCAGGGCTGTCGCAGCTTCATTCCCAGACCAAACTGGTCGCCCGCGCGCACGGGTTCGCCGTTTTGGAAGTCGATCTCCAGCATTTTTTCGCTGCCGACTTCACGACCTTCTTCGTCAGTTAGTTGAGCCACCAGTTTTCGAGTACCCCGGTTGAAGACGTCGCCACTGGACGGGTAGGCGAACTGGCCGTCGATGCTGAACGTGACCCAGCCCGGCTGGTCTCGCACGGGAAGACTGGCCACCTGTTTCGGCGGCATGACCGTATTGTCGAACACATGCATCTGACTGTTGTGTCCGTCGGTCACCCAGAGTTCCGTTTCGTCGGGACTCAGGCCAATCCCGTGGCTCGGACAGCCATGCCGCTTGACCGGTCCCATTTCAAAGCCTGCCACCTCCACGCGATGCAGCATCCGCCCGCTGATCAGATCGCCGACTTCAAATCCCAGACATTCGTTGATGCAGACAAACACCAGCGTTTCGGAACCGTTGACTGTAAACGGCCGGATGCTGTTGCTGAACGGTCCGCAGGTTTTGGCGACGGTGTGATGCCGGGTTTCCGTGATCGTCAGAATCGGGGATCGCAGCCCGGCCAGATAGGCATAGTTGCCGCCGATACCGCAGATCGTGTTGTGAGCCCCCGAATTGGGGACGACCTTCGAAATGACGTCACCCCTGGCGGCATCCACGACATGCCAGTGATCCTTTTCCAGCGACGGAAGATAGATCACGGTACCGTCGGGAGTGATCGACATGCGGTCGCAGCCGCCTTCGTATTCCCGTTCCCACAGCATCTCTTCGCTGACCAGGTCCAGGCACATGAGCGACGTCAGCGTGCTGATGTAGATGCGGTTGGTGATTTCGCTGGCGCAGACACCCTTGACGTTGATTGGTGTGCCACTGGCGTCGAGTCCGCCGGTCGGAATGCGTTTGACGAACCTGTGGCCGTCGTCGATGTCAAATACCAGCAGACCGTGTCCGCCGTATTCCAGGTAGTTGCGAATTCCGGGAGCCGCCACATACAGAAAACGCCCGTCCAGCGGCTCGGCGGCTGAAACGGGCGAAATCAGAATCGCGGTCCACACAAGTCCCGCAAGCAGCACAGGGCGGACAAAGAATGACATGGAAAAACGGCCCTTTCGACATCGGAGCCATGCGGAAAAATCCGGCGTTCAGCTTTTCGTCAGCGCGAATTGAATGTCGCATTCCGCAGCGGCGAATCCCGCTACCTCACCAGAGCTTCGCGGAACGGGAAGACTCCGATCCTGACAATGTCGCCTGTCGGGCCGCTGTTGTTGTTCGGCTGGGAAAAACCGTAGGCCACAACCATTCCGGACGTCTGTTCGGCGACGTACAGAATACCGTTGGCCGGCTGACCTCCGCCGCCCTGAGACCGAAGCTGTGCGGCGCCGCTGATAATCACGTACTTGGGCTGAGGCGTGTTGGGATTGACCTGGAAATCGGCTGCAACGTTGTGCTGATACAGGCACGTAAACCCGTTGCCTCCGCCATTGATGTGGCCGCCGCGAAGGATGCCCGTCAAATGATCCAGCACAAACACGGCTTCCGTGTCAGCAACGCCGGTGACCGGCACCGTCACCATGGAAAACTTGTCGTTTCCACCGGCTGTTGATGCTCGAAGCTGATCCTGCGGCAGTGACCAGACCGCGGCGCCTCCAACCAGAGCACCCACCATGACCAGAACCAACGGATGTTTGCTGAACGCTTTCATGTCAATTCCTTCTGTGTGATCCTAGAATCTCCGCCGCCGCGGACTTGCAGCATGCTGTTGGGCATTCTACCGCGGGAATCCGGATTTCTCCAGATGCAGCCGGCCGTTCACCGCGGATCAGCTTTCTTTCCAAACGGACCCTTCAATGTCGATCCCGACGGACACCATGGAACCTGCAACCGCCTGCGTCTGGAAGGCCATTCGCGACAAGGCGACCGAACACGTCGCTCGCGAACCGATGCTGGCCAGTTTCCTGCACGCCACAGTGCTGAATCACGAACGCTTTGAAGATGCGGTCAGTTACCATCTGGCCGGAAAGCTGCAGTCCAGCACGCTGTCCGGCATGCAGCTTCGCGAAGTCATCGATTCCGCGATGGCCGCCGATCCGCGGATCGCCGACGCCATTAAAGCCGACATCAGCGCGGTGCGGGAACGCGATCCGGCCGTCAACTGCTGCCTGGTTCCCTTGCTGTATCTGAAGGGAGTCCACGCGCTGGCGTCCTATCGGATCGCTCACTGGCTGTGGAACGAAGATCGTCCGCTGCTGGCTCTGCATCTGCAAAACCGGATCTCCGAAGTGTTTTCCGCAGACATTCATCCGGCGGCCAGAATCGGTCGCGGTATTCTGATGGATCACGCCACGTCTGTTGTGATCGGAGAAACCGCGGTGGTCGAAGATGACGTGTCGATGCTGCATGAAGTCACGCTGGGCGGAACCGGCAAGGAATCCGGCGATCGTCACCCGAAGGTCCGCCGGGAAGTCCTGATCGGCGCCGGAGCCAAGATTCTGGGAAACGTCGAAATCGGCGAAGGAGCCAAGATCGGAGCGGGCAGCGTGGTCCTCAGCAATGTACGACCTCACTGCACGGTCGCAGGAGTCCCCGCTGTTGTCGTCGGAAGAACCAGCTCCGAACACCCCGCGATGGATATGAATCACGGCATCGATATCTGATCAACAGTGCCGGATTCGTGGTCGAACGGTGATCGCAGGAATGGCGATGTCATCGTATAACCCGTGGCGGCCCGGCCAGGTCCTGCACGGAACGTCGTCGTGGATCATTCGAGTCAGGCCGCCGGAAGGTTCCGTCACGTCGCTGGAATCCGCTTGAGAACCCGTTGGCGCATCGCCGATTATCCTCGCTGGGAAATTCGCCGGAAGTGTCGTTGATGCCGATTGATCTGCTTACGTCTCCCCGCAGCCGTGAGGAACATCTTGGACTGCCCATGCCCGACGACCGGCACGCTGTTTCGGCCTGCCTGCCGCTGTGGTCCCACAATATCGGTTACGAAGAAGGCGATCCGGCCGTTGTAGACCGACTGCAGGCCGCTTATCCCCGGTTCTGTCTGCACCCGCTGGTCCGACAGGTATGTTCAAAGCTGGTGACTGAGCCCGGTCAATGCGGACTGCCGTTTGCCTCGCTGCGAAGCGCCAAGCGCGCGGTTGAGTACGCTGGCTGGCACGGCTGCCCGGAATCGAAGCTGGTGGAATTTCCGGGGCAGCAGGCGTGGGGCGTCGTCGTTCCCGAGGAATTCCAGGGCATTCTGAAACAGTATTGGCAGCACGCCGGAGAAATCGTTTCGTCGCGAGTCGCCGAACGAATTCTGCTGAATCAGCCAACCGGTTCTTCACCGACGCCCGCTCGCGACACGGTTCGCGAACGAATCGCCCGACTGCATGGCGTTCGGGCGAACGATGTCTTTCTGTTCTCATCCGGCATGGCAGCGGTCGCGGCGGCATGGCGAGCCGCACGACACCTGCGGCCGGCCACCGGAACGTGTCAATTTGGATTTCCTTACGTCGACACGCTGAAGATTCAGGAACGCTTCCCGCAGGCATCCCGAACTTTCTACCCGCTGGGTTCCGCCGCCGACCTGGAGTCGCTCGAACAGCATTGCCGCGATAATCTGCCGGCGGCCATCTTCTGCGAAGTCCCCGCCAATCCGCTGCTGCTGACTCCCGACCTGGCGCGGCTGCAATCGATTGCACGCGACGCGCGAGCGCTGCTGGTGATCGATGACACTCTGGCGGCGTGCGGCAACATTCAGGCATTGCCGTATGCGGACATGGTCGTCACCAGTCTTACCAAATACTTCAGCGGGTATGGCAATGTTCTTGCCGGAGCATTCGTGCTGAACGGTGCATCGGACCAGTACGCCGACTTACGCGAGTTCGTTTCCGGGACTTCCAGGAAACGCTCAGTGATCCCGACGTGGAGATGCTGGAACTCAACAGCCGCGATCTGTCGCACAGACTCCGGATCATCAACGACAACGCAATTCGGCTGGCGGATTTTCTGAGACGGCATCCGGCCGTTGATTCCGTCTTCTACCCGAACCTGACAGCAGGTTCATCGTATGAACGGCTCAAATCTCCGGACGGTGGCGGCGGCGGACTGCTGTCGATCGTTCTGAAGCAACCGGAATCCACGACTCCCGCAGTCTTCGACGCACTGGACGTCTGCAAGGGGCCGAACCTGGGCACAAACTTCACGCTTTGCTGTCCGTACACGCTGCTGGCGCATTACCAGGAACTGGACTTTGCGGAGCAGTGCGGGGTGTCCCGCTGGCTGCTGCGAATCAGCGTCGGAACCGAACCATACGACGTGCTGCAGCGCGGTTTGGTGAAGCCCTTCGCCGGGCTCCGTCGCGCGACTGAATCTGCCGGGTGATGTTACTGGAAGTCGGTGTACAGCCAGCCGTCGGCCGTCTGAATGTCGATCAGATGCAGACTCAACTGACGCGTGTCGGACAGTTTCAGTGACATGCTGGGGTTGATTTCGCGTACCGGCAGCCTTGCCCGAATTACACGGCGAATCTGAGCGGCCTGAGCGACACCGCGCAGCGACCTTGCTCCCAGCGGAGCGACTCGGATATCGCGAGCCTCCGTCGGTGGCGACAGCAGCAGCTTGCCGTTTTGCAGCGTGACATCAATCGGCACTTCGATGTGATGTTCCGGAATGTCGTCACGTCCCTCCTGACGGATGCCCATCCGCAGCATCAGCACCACTTTGCCGTCGTCAAAACGAAACCGAATCGGGTCGTTATCACTGAACAGAAATGTGGATTCGGGCTCTTCTTCGTCTGCCGGTTCCGCCGCGTGAGTCTGCATTCCGGCGAACGAGATATCGCGCTGCAGCAGTTCGCTGAGTGCCTTCTGAAGTTCCTGGTCCAGTTCCTTCTCAGGAATTTCGCGGCCGTTCAGTTCCATTCCGTCCAGGGCATTGTTGACGGCTGTTTCGTGAACCTGAATGGCCAAGCCGCGGTAGGGGATGGGTGAAAATGGCTGCGGCGAACCTGCCAGCCGCGACAGGCCCATCGTCCGTGAACTGACCGCCAGATGCGACTCACTGGAACGCGAACTGATGGAATCGGGAGCGACACCCTTGTTTCTCAGTCCCTGCAGCAGGTCCGACTGAATCTGCGTATTCGCTTCGGCAAACTTCTGATTGACTTCCGCAGTGAATTCCGGCAGCGCTTCGTTCGCCAGTTTGCGGGCCGCGATCGATTCGGCCTGCCCGTGCGTTTCCTGAATCTTCCGCAGAGCAATCTTGCGGGCGAAGTGCCGAATAATGGGAATTCCGTCGTAGTCTGTCTTGAACCCGACCAGTTGATTTCGGGCCGTCACATTGATTGTCGAAGCGCCGGCCGACAGTGTCTCTCCCGTGAACACCACAGGGCTGACGATATGAAAGGAGTGATTGCCGCGAGTATAAATAGTCGCGGGATCCTTGCGTCCCGAGGTGTTGGATTGAGTCTGGCCATCCGCCAGAAGATTGAAGCTGCCGTAACTTGCCGACGGCTTGATGTCCGCGGTGATGTTGACATTTGTGACCTGTGAACCCGTCACCCAGGCTCCCAGAATGCAGTCGGCAACTCCGCCCGACTTGCAGCGATAGTCAGAAACCAACTGCGACAGAATGGTCTCCGACACGGTGATATGGACGTTGTGGTTGAAATAGTGCTGCATCATCACCGGACGCAGAACGGACATGATCGCGGGTGAGCTGCTTTTCAGCGTTCGATACCTCTCACGCACGATGACGGCATTTGTCGACAGGTTCTGGTCTTCGAAGGCATTGGCCGCCGAAACCAGGTCCGTCACCAGCTTTTGTTGCTCGTCAGTGGGAGCCGGCGTGACCTGAAGTGCCTTGATTCCGGCTTCCACCAGGTCGACGCGACGTCGCAGGCGGCTTCTCAGCGACGCAGTCGGCAGGCCGGGGAGGTCGGCTCGCAGTTCCGCAGCCGCCTTCAGCCGGTCTTCGGGAGTCGCTTCGGTGTTGTACAGCGTCTGAATCCGGGGCGAAATGCGGTTCGCTGTCTCTTCGCCGGCTTCTTCCGTCAGCGCGTCCTGAATCAGGTCGCCCGGCACGATGAATACCGGTTCGTCGGAGTCACCATCCTGCGCAACCGCAGGACCTGCTGTCAGCAGACAGTTGATCGCTGCGAACACCGTGGCCAGCATGGGAACCGAAAAAAGCACAGGACGCGAATGGATCAGCAGCACAGATTGTCGGCTCATTGCTCGATTCCCCCAAAACATGCGTGCAATTGTGGCACGCGCCTGCCGGCCTTCACCCGGACCGGGTATTCCAGGACGCTTTTGCGATGTAAGCGCCCGTGACCACGCGCCGACTCTCGGTCCGCCGGCGCTGATTGCTGTATTGGTTTTATCGGAGCAGCCGGGCACGTCGGCTGCGGATTCTGAACGACTGTTCAAATCCACCGCAGCCACCGCCGGTCTCGTAAACGCTCAACGCTGGTCACATTGCGCACAGTACTCGACCAGTGAAATACACACAATTCCCGCAGTCGGAAAATCCCGCGCCGACGCCACCAAGTTTCGAAGAGTCGGGCATTTGCCTACACAGCCAGGCGGGATAACCGAACAAGCTCGAAAAACCCCTCGGAAACCGGCCAGTGCTGGCGGCAACAAGTGCGATTTTTGGAAACTTGACGGCAAATACCGCGAAAACAATTAGTGAGGCAGACTCCAACCCAGGAATCGCCATTCTCACGAGCGGGATTTGGGATTGCGTTTCTTTGTGCAAGTTCACAGATTTCACACCTTCTTAACAGGATATTCGTTTGCAGGGGCACTGCGCCAGCTGCGTCGCGAGTAACAGCGCGGTCTTTGGTTGCCGGCAACCTGCGATCGCGCGGGACGTGGATTGATGGACCTGATCATCGCCATCATCATGGTCGGTTGCGGCTGTTGCCTGGCCTTGGCTGCAGGAGCGGCCGTGGTATCACGCGGCTCCCACCCGGCAACCCGAACGGCTCAGGGACTGGGCGTAGCGGTACTTGCGTTGTACCTGGTATTTCTGTGGGATCAGCCTCTGCTGGCAACGCTGCTGCCGTTTTCCAGCCTGATCATCCTTTCGAACTGGCTGCCGGTGCTGGGAAGTTTCTTTGTCGGCATCTACCTCAGCACGGGGTCCGTATCGGTCACTCGACGCCGAATCGTCAGCGGTCTGACGGTGTGCCTGGCAGCATATTCCGTGGTGGCTCCGACATTCGGGCATCCGCCGGAATGCAGCGACCGTCCTGCCGTCGCGGGCCTGCAGCACCAGTCAACGCCATTCACGTGTTCCGCCGCATGCGCTGCTTCGCTGTTGAAGCTTCATGGAATCCCGGCTTCCGAGAATGAAATGGCCGATCTTTGCCTGACGCGCCAGGGAACGCACTGGATGGGAGTCTATCGCGGCCTGATGCTGAAGACGGCTGGTACCGGCTGGACAGTCAAAGTTGAGTCCTTTTCGCCAAACGATCTTCGTGAGCTGAAGACGCAGCCGGCAGTGATTTCGCTGAACGTGGACACGTCCGGCATTCCGAATCATATTGACCACGGCTTTCACGACGCCGTGGGACATTCCGTGTTGTCGCTGGGAAGTCCGGGAGACACGCTGCTTTCCGTCTTCGATCCGTCGCCTGACTTTGGCCTTGAAGTGTGGGGAGATGCGTTGCTGCAACACGTCAGCAGCGGCGTCGTGCTGCGGCTTGTTCCGGAGAACCCTGAGATCGCCGTAAAGATCGATATTCCCCGCAATATTGCAGCGGCGCAGCGAGAACGCTGGCTGGCGGCCGGGTTGTGACTCTGCTCCGTTTGCCGGGGTGATTCTGTCCGGAGCCGTACGGAATCATCCTGCGGAAGTACGTGCAGCCGCAGACGTCAGGAACCGGCTGCGTCCGGGATGCTGCAAACCCTGATTTTCACCTGTCGTAACGCGCCACACCGACGAAAGCCGTGATTGACCGCACCAGAGGATTGACGTAGAGTTGCCCGCCGTGAAACATTGGTACTTTGAAAATCGCGCCGAAACCCGCCGCTGGTCTGACTGGACGTGATTCTGTTTCCGTCCACTTCGAGGTGCATGACGATTGCCCTCGACGCAATGCCAGTGAATTCCATCTGCCCCCTTTTAACCATCGCCCGGGGTCACTTTTGCAAGCACTCTCAGATACAACGTTCGAAAAACTCGGCCTGAAGCCGGCCACGCTGAAGACACTGGAGAAGCACAACTACAAGGTTCCGAGCCCGATTCAGGCCGAATTGATCCCGATTGCTCTCACGGGAAAAGACTGCATCGGCCAGGCGCGGACAGGTTCCGGCAAGACGGCCGCGTTCATGCTTCCGGCGCTGGAACGCATTGATCTTCAATTGACGGCGGTCCAGGTATTAGTGCTGGCCCCCACACGGGAACTTAGTGAACAACTGGTTCTGGAGTCGAAAAAACTGTGCGGCGGCCGGGTTCGAATGGGAATCGCCGTCGGCGGTCGTCCGATTCACAAGCAGATTGAGGCACTTCATGCCGGTGTTCAGGTGGTGATTGGCACTCCCGGGCGCGTCATCGACCTGTTGCGGCGGGGCGCTCTGAAGCTTCCGCAACTGAAAATCGCCGTTCTGGATGAAGCCGACCGTATGCTGGATATCGGTTTCCGGCCTGATATCGAACGGATTCTGAAACAGTGCCCGTCGGAACGGCAGACGCTGCTGCTGTCTGCAACGATGCCTCCTCCTGTGGAACTGCTGGCGCGGCGATATATGGTCGATCCGCAGATGGTCGATCTGTCGGAAGACCACGTCGTCGTCAACACGATTGAACAGTTCTATATCACCGTTGACGAAGACCGCAAACGGTCGCTGCTGTTGAGAGTCCTGGCTCAGGAAAAGCCGTCTCAGGCCATCGTCTTCACGCGCACCAAGCGAGGCGCCGACAAACTTTACGAAGCGTTTTCCCGACGGCTGAAGTCGAACCGCATCGCCGTCATTCATGGCGACCTGCCGCAGCGGAAACGGGACCAGGTGATTAAGGCTCTCAGAGCGGGAAACCTGCGGCTGTTGATCGCGACCGACGTCGTGGGCCGCGGGATTGACATCAGCGGCATTTCTCACATCATCAACTACGACATCCCCGAATACTGCGACGATTACGTTCATCGCGTCGGGCGAACGGGAAGGCTGTCGTCAGACCAGAACGGTCGAGCGATCACGTTTGTCACGCTGGCACAGGGCGGGGAGCTGACGAACATCGAGATGCGGATCAACACCGTCCTGCCTCAATATCAGCTTGAAGGTTTCGAGGCGTTTCGTGAAATGAAGAAGACTCGCCGGCGAGTCCGTCGCTTCGGTGTGACATAGGCCCCCTGGCATTTCCGGTCTGTTATCCTTGAAGAATTGAAAAAGCCCGACGTCGGAAGACGCCGGGCTTTGTTGTTTGTGTTGAAAACGCCCCGCCGATTGTCGGCTGTTGGCCTTATTCCGCGGGAGGCCGATTCTGGCCACCACGGCGACCGCCGCCGCCACCACCACCGCCGCGTCCGCCGCGGCCACCACCGAATCCACGGCCGAATTGCGGTCGCAGTGAGTTCAGGTCGCCGGAAAACGCCGCTCCCTTCATTTCGTCAAGCTGCTTGTTCTGAGCGTCCGTCAGGACGGCCATGGCTTCCTTCTGAGTCGCCTGATTCAGCTCTTCGCCCTTCTTGCGCATTTCTGCCATCGCTTCTTCAGACGGAGGTCCGCCGCCGCCACGCAGGCCAGCGAACATTTCCATCCGCTTTGCATTGGCCGATTCTTCCACAGCGTCCAGTTTCCCAAGCTGGTCCTCAGTCAGAGCCAGTTTTGCCTTCAGGTCGTCGCCCTTCAGCGTCGCCACGACTGCCATCGCCAGGTTGGCCTGCAGTGCAATCTGGTCAATTCGGGTCGTTTGTTCGGGCTTCAGCAGAGCTCCCAGGACCTCATCCTGCTTCTTGCTGCGTTCTTCGCGTTCCTTCTGCATGGTTGCAAAGAATTCGGCGCGTTCCTCGTCGGTCATATTCTGAAAGTCAGGACGGTTGCCGCCACCGCCACCACCACGTCCGCCGCGGCCACCGCCTTCTTCGCGAAATGCCGCCAGGGCCGCTTCGATCGTTGCCTTCTGGTCTTCGTCAACCTTCAGGTCAGCCCGAACTTCATCATTGGCAAGCAGCGCGGCGCGATCGAGCTGGGGAGCCCGGAAACCACGGCCGAATCCGCCTCGACCACCGCGTCCGCCTCCCGGTGGCTGGGCATCCGCGATACTGCACAACAACGTTGCGGCCAGGCAGGCAGCCGCAGCAACACGAACTGAACCGGAAATTTTCATGGCATTCTCCTGATGTAACGACAGGTCTTGGGATGGGAACCGGGAAAACCGCTAAGTTACAAACACTCAACTTCACCGCGAGTGCTGCGATTTTGACAATTCTCCTGGGAAAAGACAGTAACCGGACCTGCCACCTGCCGTCCGTCGAATGCCAGCTCGCTGACCCGCCAGGAAATCCCCGAACCACGCATGCAGGAAACAAACCATGACTGAATTCCCGGACGCCGAATCTGACAACGGTCTGCTGCGCAATCCCGATCTTCTGAACGCCCGCCGCTCCCGGCTGCTGATCGTTGATCTTCAACAGAAACTTGTCCCGGTCATCCCCGACTGTCCGGAGATCCTGGAATCCGTCGGCTTTCTGCTTCACGCCGCAGGACTGACCGGAGTTCCAGCCGTGATTTCGGAACAATATCCGCGGGGACTGGGATCAACGGTGGCATCAATCACGGCTCTCGCTGGTGACGTTCCGCGGATCGAAAAAGTCCGATTCAGCGCCGCGGAGGAATTCTGCAGGCTGATCGAAGCCGCCCCCGACATGGCGAGAGACACACTGGACAGCCGCGACCAGATCGTTGTCGTCGGTATTGAAACTCACGTCTGCGTACTGCAAACGGCTTTGGATCTCGTCGGCCAGGGATTCCGCGTTTACGTTGTCGCCGACGCCGTCGCCGCCAGGCATCGAACGGACCACGACTGGGCACTCAAACGCATGCGAGACAGTTCCGTCACGCTGTGTACTGCCGAAAGCGTCGCGTTTGAATGGTGCGAAGTGGCGGGAACCGACACGTTCCGGGCCATCAGCCGACTGGTTCGTGATCGTGCGGACCGCATTCGGGAATCCGCCGAAAAACCAGTTTCCGAATGATCCACCGGTGTAAGTAGTGCGTTCGAATCCTGCCCACGGCCCGGAAATTCAGAATGCACTGCGACGACACACCGAACGATAACCCATTCATCCCGCTTGAGTGGGCGATGTCGCACCACACGCACTCCGACGAAGAGTACGTTGGTAAGCTCAGAAAGACTCTGCAGTGGTGGGATCGCTGGCGATGGCTGGGCGTCGCGTTTTATGCGGCGATATTTGCGGCGTTCGTCTTCGCCGGTTCCAAACTCGTGTCGCTGGCACGTCACACTTCGTCGGTTTTCGGCGACGTCTCATCGACGATCGAGCTGGTCGCTATTCCCAGCGCGATGCTGGGAGTGTATCTGGGCTTTATTTTCGGGAAGTCTTCTTACGCCGCCATGCTGTTGCTGTGTGGCATGCGAACCGAGCGGCTATTGCTCAGATACCATGATCGACAGCACGCGATCGAGATGAAGGCCGGCGACCGGCATCCGACGGAACCCTGCGATCAGGATCAGTGACGAATCACGATCTTCCCGAAATGCGCTCCGCTTTGCATGTGCCGGAACGCTTCCCGCACGTCGTCGAAAGCGAACACCCTGTCGACAACGGGCCGCAGTTTGTGCTTCGCGATGAAGGTGTTCATTGACTCGAACATGACGCGGCTGCCGACGTAGATGCCCTGAACTCGCACACCCTTCATCAGAATTGGAATCGGGTTGATAGCGCTGCCGGGTTCGCTGAGCACTCCGATCAGGCTGATCTGACCTCCCATGCGAACGGCCTGCAGCGACTGAGGCAGTGTTCCCGCACCGCCAACTTCCACCACGTGATCGACTCCCGTGCCGCGGGTCAGTTCCAGAACGCGGGCACTCCAGTCGGGCGTTTTCCTGTAGTTGATTGTGTCGGAAACTCCGAGATCTCTTAGCCGCTGCAGCTTTTCGTCGCTGCCCGATGTGCCGATCACCTTCGCTCCAATGGCGATCGCAAACTGAGCCGCGAACAGACTGACTCCGCCGGTACCCAGAGTCAGCACGATGTCATCAGCCGTGATATCGCCGTCTGTAACCAGGCCGTGCCACGCCGTTACCGCCGCGCACGGCAACGTGGCTGCTTCTTCGTCGCTGAGATGCTCCGGCACCAACACGACGCCGTCGGCTTTCATGACGACGTACTCCGCCAACTGTCCGGGGATCGCTCCGCCGCGAGCGGACTTCGCAGCGGCTGCGTTCAATTCTCCGTTGATCCAGTCTTCCATGAAGATCCCGGCGACGCGATCGCCAGCCGTCACGCGAGTCACGCCGGCGCCGACTTCGATCACTTCGCCGACTCCGTCTGACAGCGGCGTCACGGGAAGCTTCATTTTCGGGTTGTACGTTCCGGTGACCGTCATCAGATCGCGGTAGTTCAGCGACCACGCCGTCATCCGGACCAGCACCTGTCCCGGGCCGACCGCCGGAACCGGCTGGTCGACGATCGACAGAGAATCGATACCGAACGTGTTCTGAAGTTGGCAGGTTCGCACCGGAGTCGTCCTTTTCGTGCCGCGTCCGTCATGTTCTGATTCGTGCGGCCGTTCTGAAGCGGGATGCGAGCGAAACCGCGACGCTTCCCTTCGCGTGCTTAGCCCGGATTATTCTCGGGTTAGTACCACGGGACTCCGATCCCGTCGAAACGCACCGACGCGATCGGAATCCCATCGTACAGTGTGCATTGCGCCGACTCGACATAACCACCATCTCGCAGACGCCCTGCGTCAGGAAATTCTGATCGCGTGAATAATCGGGTTAGCCCAGCCCTGCCCTGCGCACTCGTCCATCAATCACGTCAGCAGTGACGCAGCGCAAGCCTGAAGCGAAAGCACTGTGACCGTTGTGGCGGCTTCGCGGGTGTCCGCTACACGGTCGGCGGATGCTTCAGAATCTCGGTCACAATCCGTGCCGGGCGGTTGGCGGTCAGGATTTGAGGCTGGCCGTTGTGGTGGTAGATGACCTGAGTGTGGTCGAGGCCGAACAGGGACATCAGGGTCGCCTGGTAATCATTCGGCGTCACCACGTTTTCGACGGCGCGGTGTCCGAATTCGTCCGTGTTGCCGTAGGTCATGCCGCCTTTGATTCCGCCGCCGGCCAGCCAGATGCTGAAGCCCTGGCCGTTGTGATCGCGTCCGGCGGCACCGGATTCCAGCGTCTGAGTCACAGGCAGACGACCGATTTCTCCGCCCCAGTGAACAATGGTCGAATCCAGCAGACCTCGCTGCTTCAGGTCGGTCACCAGTCCCGCTGCCGGCTGGTCCACTCGTTTGCACACCGCGGGCAGAGCCGTCTGGATGTTGCCGTGATTGTCCCACGGCTGTCCGCCAAGAAACAGCTGCACGAAACGGACTCCGCGTTCGACCAGTCGCCGAGCGATCAGACAGCGCGTGCCGTATTCGCG
>JAWKUA010000035.1 GCA_041398785.1 Planctomycetaceae bacterium
CGTCAGCCGGAGCCGCCAGGCTCCGGAAGCTGGTGTCTCCGCGTCCGCAGGCCTGAAGGGCCGACACATCCGCTGCGGCGAAAGCTGTATCGCCCCTCCGGGGCTTTGGACAGGAATTCGGCATCTGACCGGTGGCTCACGCCACCGGCTGAGGTTGTGTCGGCCCGCCGGGCCTGAAACGCTGTTCAATCTACGCCCCCCATTTTCCGGATGAGCCGAAAATCTTCTGTGGCCGACCACGTAGACCTCCGCAGTCATTCGGCGGTCACGATCAGACGGAGTTGCGACGATGAAGGCGATGATTCTTCCTCGCGTTGTTTCGCTGGGTGAGTGCGATCGGCCGCTGGAACTCGTCGATCTGGCGCAGCCCGAACCCGGTTTCGGCGAAATCCTCATTCGGGTTCTGACCTGCGGAGTCTGTCACACGGAGCTGGACGAAATTGAGGGCCGCACGCCTCCGCCGCGATTCCCTGTGGTTCCCGGTCACGAAGTCGTCGGTCTCGTCGAACGTAATGGCCCCGGGGCGTCGAAGCATGCGGTCGGCGATCGAGTTGGCGTCGGCTGGATTTATTCCTCAACGGGAAGCGAAGACGAAAACCTGGCGGCGGACTTCCGGGCAACGGGACGCGACGTGAACGGCGGCTATGCCGATTACATGACGATTCCCGAAGACTATGCCTACCCAATTCCGGATGCGTTTACCGACGAACAGGCCGCTCCGCTGCTGTGTGCAGGAGCCATCGGTTACCGCGCTTTGCGGCTGACGAAACTGGCCGACGGCGAACGACTGGGCCTGACGGGATTCGGCGGTTCGGCTCATCTGGTGCTGCAACTGACAAGGCACCTGTATCCCCGCTCCGACGTGTATGTGTTTGCCAGAGACGCACAGTCGCGCGCGTTTGCGCTGGAACTGGGAGCCGTCTGGGCCGGGCACACCGAAGACCGGCCGCCTCGATCGCTGCATGCCATCATCGACACGACGCCGGCCTGGAAACCGATCGTCGAAGCCATGGCCAGCCTGAAACCCGGCGGCCGGCTGGTCATCAACGCGATTCGAAAAGAAGACGCCGACAGGGACGCGCTGCTTGGGCTCAGCTACCACGATCACCTGTGGATGGAACGCGAAATCAAAACAGTGGCCAACATCACTCAACATGACATTCGCGGATTCCTGCCGATCGCCGCGGAGATTCCGATGCAGCCGCGAGTCGAAACGTATTCGCTGGAAGACGCCAATCGCGCATTGACGGACCTGAAACACCGAAACGTCCGCGGCGCGAAGGTGCTGGTGGTGAACCGCCCGCAGTAGTTAGCCGAGTGGCCATTGTGAAGAAACCATCGCACATGGAGCAGGATTCATCACCCTCCTGGCGAAGCCGGGGAGGGTCGACGTTGATCCGTGTTCAGCGGATCGACAAGGGGAGGGCCGGGAACGGCGAGTGACGTCGCAAGTCGCGTCCCCTGCGAACAGCCCTCCCCGAGTCGAATCGGCTGAACGCCGATTTCGCCATCGACCCTCCCACTGCGCGGGAGGGTGAAATGGTCATCCGCGGTAGCAGCAAGTTGACCATTCGCCTTACTTCGTGCTGCCACTGTCGTTCGACGCGGCAACACCCGTCAAATACTCATGAATCGACGCGGCGGCTTTGCGGCCGGCTCCCATGGCCAGAATTACGGTGGCTCCGCCGGTGACGATGTCGCCGCCGGCAAAGACGCCCGGTTTTGATGTCGCCAGAGTCTTCTCGTCGGCGACGATGTAACCTCGGGAGTTCGTTTTGAGGTCTTCCGTCGACGACTGAACCAGCGGGTTGGCTCCGGTTCCCAGAGCAATAACGGCCATGTCGATCGGGATGCGAAATTCCGATCCGGCTATCGGCACCGGCGAGCGGCGACCGGAGGCATCCGGTTCTCCCAACTGCATTCGCCGGCATTCCGCCGCAGTCAGTCGCCCGGAATCGTCACCAACGAACGAAGTCGGGGCCGTCAGCTCAACAAACTCGACGCCCTCTTCTTCCGCATGACGAACTTCTTCCGCACGCGCCGGCATTTCTGCTTTGGTCCGGCGATACAGCAGCATCGCGCGGAGGCTCCCAGACGCAGAGCTGTGCGGACGGCGTCCATTGCCGTGTTGCCGCCGCCGACGACCGCGACGACTCGACCACGACAGTCGTACACCGGTTCGTCGTAAACCGGATGTTCGTTCGCATGCATCAGGTTGACGCGCGTCAGAAACTCGTTGGCGGAATACACTCCCGCCAGGTACTCACCGGGAATCCCCAGAAACTTCGGCAGGCCGGCACCGGTGGCGATGAACACGGCATCGAATCCTTCTTCGCCCAGCAGTTCGTCGACGGTAATCGTCTTGCCGATCACGACGTTGGTTTCAAACTTCACGCCCAGTGTCCGCAGGTTTTCAATTTCCTGCCGAACAATGGCCTTGGGAAGCCGGAATTCGGGAATGCCGTAGATCAGCACGCCGCCCGGTTCGTGCAGCGCTTCAAAGATGGTGGCGTCGTGTCCCTTAAGCACCAGATCACCCGCGGCGCTCAGTCCGGCCGGACCGCTGCCGATGATGGCCACGCGTTTGCCCGTGGACGGAGCTTTCTGCGGCAACACCGCGCCGCCGTGCTGTTGTTCGTAGTCGGCCACGAAACGTTCCAGATAACCGATCCCCAGCGGTGCGAAGCGTTTGCCGATGATGCAGCGCCTTCGCACTGGTCTTCCTGAGGACACACGCGGCCGGTGATTCCGGGCAGAACGTTGTCTTCGCGAATCTTCGCCGCGGCCGCTGCGTAGTCGCCTTCGTAAATCAGGTGAACGAACTCCTTCACCTTCACGCCGACCGGACAGCCTTCGACACATTTCGGATGATTGCATTCCAGACACCGCGCCGCCTCGGATTTGGCCTGAATCACGGACAGGCCGAGATTCACCTTCGTGGAAATCGTGACGGCGTTCGTCGGCCGGTTCGACGGGCATTTCCTGACGAGGCAGCCGGATTCGATCTTTCGGAGATAACGGATTCGTCATGATTCGCGTCCCGTGGGGTTCTGATGAACGGCGAGTTCCGGATGAGCTTTCGCCAGCCGACACACGTGATCGACTTCACACAAGTCCTGCTGCGGATGTTCTTCAAACTGCTGCAGCGCCTGTCGCTCGGTGTCGCGGTACATGGCGTTTCGCTGAGCCAGTACGTCAAAGTCCACCTGATGCCGTCGAATTCGGGACCGTCAACACACGCGAAACGAGATTCTCCGCCGACGATCACACGACATCCGCCGCACATGCCCGTTCCGTCCACCATGATGGAATTCAGACTGACGATCGTCGGAATCTTGGCCGCCCGAGTCACTTCGGCCACGCCCCGCATCATTGGAATCGGACCGATCGCCAGCACCAGATCGATGCTTTCGTTTGAGGGACTTTGAGAAAAGGGGGCTGCCCCTCTCCGGCATCTCTGTCACAGTGCCGATCAGTTCCTGCAGCTTGTCCGTGACAAGTCCCTGCTGACCGTAACTGCCGTCATCGGTCATCACAAACAATTCGTGCGCCGCGTCGCGCAATTCGTCTTCCAGAATGACCAGGTCTTTGTTCCGCGCGCCGAGAATCGCCTGCACGTGATTGCCGGCCTGTTTCAGAGCCTTCGCCGTCGGCATGGCAATCGCCGCACCGACTCCGCCGGCAACCACCACGACCGTGCCGTATTTTCGGATCTCAGACGGCTTTCCCAGCGGACCGACGACGTCCAGAATGAACTGACCGGCGTCCAGCGAATTCAGCAGCCGAGTCGTCTTGCCGACACCCTGCACAATCAGCCGAATCGTCCCGCGTTCCGGATCACTGCCCGCAATTGTCAGCGGAATGCGTTCCCCGTGTTCATGCACCCGCACAATCACAAACTGCCCCGGCTGCTGCTTCTTCGCAACCCGCGGAGCAAGTACGTGAAGGTTGCGAACGTTCTCCGCCAGCCAGGCAGCCTCAACGATTTCAAACACAGGTTTCCTCCGCGGGTGGTGTTTCGTCGGCGAGACTCAGATTCTACGGTCGCATTTGACGTTGGCGCTGCGAATCGATACTGCAATTGCCGTCCCGATTACCGTGAATTGCCCCGCGATCGGTTGCCGGACGTTGGAGCGAGTTACGGCACTCGTTCTTCAAAACGATCCCGGCCGGACGGTGCCGAATTTTCGCAATCGGCAGAAGGTGCGGGTACGGCATCTTCTCATAACGGATGGCCTGGAGCCGCCGGGATTTCGCTGTAATGCGCTGCTTCGATCGTGCGTCACATTGGCGAACGGTCGCTGTCGGCGATTTTCAGCCGCGGCGCGATGTTCGTTCTGCGACGAGGTGTGGCCCGCTGTGGTCGCTGCCTCGACGGTTGACTACTTTCCGACTCACATCAACAAGGCAGCGCTTTCCGGGAACGTGGCGGAAGCGTGATCGCGAGTTTCGTTCGGCAGTTCCTGGCACTGCGAGTTCTGCAGTTCAAACGGTGGATCGAGAAAGCGATTTCCGAGAATCGTGACGGTCCGGCGAGCTACTGTCCTGTTCGAGCGTGTCGCGATGTCACACAATCCTCGTGCTGCGCAATATCGCACGTCATTGCGTGCGAATCACGGATCGAACTGACGCGGCACGTGATTCGCAGCGCGGCCATCGAGACAAACGGCAATCGCCAGCGGATACGACATGGCAACGAAGACATCCAGAATTACGCATCTCTTGACGCTCGCCATCACCCGCGGTCTTCCGCTGGTATTGGGTCTGGCCGTGCTGGTCGGCATCATCGCGTGGATGTCGGGCGCGTTTGTGGACAAAGTCGCGCCGGGAGAACAGGAAGTCGCCGTTCGCAGGCGTGCTCCCGATCAGCCGGTCGCCGCCGTTGGCGAAGTGCTGAAGGAGTACGTCGAAGAAGCGCTGGGAACTCTGCGGGCTGCGGACCGCACGGTGATTTCACCCAAAGTGCTGGCCAGGATCCGAGATATCAGTGTTCAGGCCGACGAAGAAGTCGAAGCGGGGCAGGTACTTGTCGAACTGGAAGAAGGCGAACTTCGAGCCCGTCTGAACCAGGCCACCGAAGCGGTCCAGGCGGCGACGGCCAGCGCCACGGAAGCGCAGTCGGCATTTGATCGCATCAAGACGCTGTACGAAAAAGACGCCACCAGCAAGGCTGTGTACGACGAAGCGTTCGCTCGTTTTAAGGTCGCGGAAGCGGACCTTCGCCGATCCGAACAGTCGGTTGCTGAAGCCACGGCGATGCTGTCCTACACGGTTATTGCCGCTCCAAAAGCCGGGCGCGTCGTGGATCGCCTGGCCGAACCGGGTGACATGGCGACTCCCGGACAGCCACTGCTGACGATGTACGACCCCAACACGCTGCGGCTGGAAGTTCCCGTGATGGAACATCTGGCGCTGAAGCTGAAGATCGGTGACAAGGTGACCGTCGGCATCGATGCCCTGAACCGCGAACTCGCCGGCACGGTGGCTCAGCGAGTTCCCCAGGCCGAAGCATCCAGTCGGTCGTTTCTGGTCAAGGTCGACGTGCCTCAGTCGGGAGAACTGTTCGAAGGCATGTTCGGCCGACTGCTGATTCCGGCGGGCGAACGGCGGCATCTGTGCCTTCCGACCACCGCGATTCAGTCGATCGGGCAGCTTGATTTCGTCGACGTTGTGCGCAGCGACGATACGCTGGAACGCCGCTTCATCAAGACGGGCCGCGAAGGCCTGCCGGGCAAGATCGAAGTGCTGAGCGGCCTGGAAGCCGGAGAAAACGTCATCGTGCATTCCGGCAGTTCCGATCACACACACGATTCGAATGGCGGAGCGCACGATGAGTGACGCTTCAACCCCGAATCCACAGCAGACGCCCTTTCTGACTCGCGTCGTCGAAGTCTTTCTGCGCGGCGACGTTGCAATTCTGCTGACACTGGTGTCGCTGATCCTCGGTGCCGCTTCGCTGTACCTGACGCCGCGCGAGGAAGAACCGCAGATCGTTGTTCCGATCGCCGATCTGTTCGTGAATGCTCCCGGCCTTTCGGCAACCGAAGTCGAACACAAAGTCACGTCTCGTCTGGAAAAGCTGCTGTTTCAGATTGATGGCGTTGAGTACGTGTATTCGATGTCACGACCGGGGCAGTCGGTTGTCACCGTCCGGTTTTATGTCGGCGAAGACCGCGAGGATTCGCTGGTCAAACTGTACAACAAGATCAATTCGAACACGGACCAGATTCCGCCGGGTGTCGCCAGTTGGGTCATTAAGCCGATTGAAATCGACGACGTGCCGATCGTCAATGTGACGCTGAAATCTGATCGGCCGAATGAATATTCCGACCACGAACTGCGGCGACTGGCTGAGCAGATTCAGGTGGAACTGGAATCCATCCCGAACACGAATCGAGTGGCGGTGATCGGCGGACGTCCGCGGCGCATTCGTGTCGAACTGGACGCGATCCGGCTGGCGTCGCGACAGACGTCGCCGCTGCAGGTGGCCGCGGCGCTGCAGGCCAGCAACGTTAACCTGCGAGCCGGAAGCTTCGAACAGCAGAACCAGGACTGTATTGTCGAAGCCGGCACGTTTCTGAAGGATGCGACCGAGCTGCAGGATCTGGTTGTGAACGTCGCGGGAGGCCGCCCGGTGTACCTTGGCGACATCGCCACAATCATCGACGGCCCCGCGGAAGTGGAAAGCTATTCGTGGATCGGATACGGCCCGGCGAGCGATTCGGCGTCGAAGTCCCGAAGCGACGTCCTGCCGGCGGTTCATGTGGCCGTCGCGAAACAGAAAGGCACAAACGCCGTCCGTGTGGCCGAGGACGTTCATGCTCGCATGGAAGAACTCGCTCGCACCCATCTGCCGGACGGCGTGTCGTGGGTGATTACTCGCGACTACGGCGAAACCGCCAACCACAAGGTCAACGAACTGGTCGAAGGCCTGGTGATCGCAGTGCTGACGGTCATCGGACTGATCGGGCTGACTCTGGGCTGGCGGCCTGCCCTGGTCATCGCGCTGGCGATTCCCGTGTGCTACAGCCTGACTCTGTTCATCAACCTGATGGCGGGGTACACAATCAACCGAGTCACGATGTTCGCTCTGATTCTGGCGCTGGGACTGCTCGTTGACGATCCCATCACCGACGTCGAAAACATCGCCCGCTATTTTGCGATGAAAGTGTTGCCGCCGCGCGAAGCGACTCTGCGAGCCGTGCAGGAAGTTCGTCCGGCATTGATCCTTTCCACTCTGGCCATCATCGCCAGCTTTCTGCCATTGGCGTTTATCACCGGAATGATGGGCCCGTACATGGGCCCGATGGCTCTGAATGTGCCGCTGACGGTGGTTGTCTCGACGTTTGTGGCGTTTCTGATGACGCCGTGGATGGCCATGGTTTCGCTGCGCACGCTGGACGAATCGTCCGCGGAACACGGCGACGCGTACGACATCACGCGGATGCCTCTGTACCGCTTCTTTCGAATGCTGCTGGGACCGATTCTCGATCGTCGCTGGCTGAGCCTGCTGGTGCTGGCCGGCGTTGTTGTGCTGCTGCTGGCGGCGATGCTGCTGCCAATGTTCCGGCTGGTGCCGCTGAAGATGCTGCCGTATGACAACAAGAATGAACTGCAGATCGTGATCGATATGCCGGAAGGAACGACTCTGGACCGGACGAATTCCGTGGCTCTGGAAGTCGGCCGATACCTGGCCGGCATCAACGAAGTTCACGACTTCGAAGTCTATGTCGGCACGGCATCGGCGATGGACTTCAATGGAATGGTGCGTCATTACTTCCTGCGGCAGTCGCCGAATACCGCGGACATCCGACTGAACCTGCTGCCGAAGGAACAGCGGCAGCAGCAGTCTCATGAACTGGTCCTGCGAATTCGTTCCGACCTGGACGCACTCAGCCGTTCGCTAAACGCCAATATCAAGCTGGTGGAAGTTCCGCCCGGTCCGCCGGTGATCGCCACCGTAACCGGAGAAGTGTACGGTCCGGACGACGCGACCTATGGTCAGCTTGTTCACGCGGCTCGGCGAGTCGAAGCTCGCCTGGCCCGCGAACCGGGAATCGTCGATGTCGACAGCGTTGCTGAAGCCGAACAGGTTCGCTGGGTCTTTGAAACCGACAAACCAAAGGCAGCGCTGTCCGGAATTTCGACGGCCGACATCAGCCGAACTCTGAAACTCGCGCTGGACGGCGAAACAGCCACCATTCTGCACGCACCCAGTGAAGTGGATCCGCTGCCTGTGGAACTGCGCCTGCCGCGCGACCAGCGTTCCGCGATTGATGATCTGGAAGAGATGTACGTGCAGGGCCGCAGCGGCGAAATGGTGCAGTTGGGTGCCGTCGGCAGGTTTGTTGAAGGCCGCGAAGACCAGACGATCTATCACAAGAACCTGAAGCGAGTCGCCTACGTCTACGGCGAAGTCGCGGGACGTTCTCCCGCGGACGCAATTCTGGATATGGAATTCGACCGAGTCGAAAGCGACGTTCCGATCGGCGGCAACGGCGCCACCCCGCGACCGGTCGGCGAACGGACGTGGCTGAATCCCGGCGGCGGTGATCCGTGGAGCATTCCCGCCGAATTCAGCGTCGAATGGGCCGGTGAAGGCGAATGGAAAATCACGCTGGATGTCTTCCGAGACCTCGGCCTGGCGTTCGCCGCAGCGCTGATGGGAATCTTCGTGATCCTGATGTTCCAGACCGGATCGCGAGCACTGCCGATGATCATCATGCTGGCCATCCCGCTGACCTTAATCGGCATCCTTCCCGGATTCTGGCTGTTGAACGTGATCGTGGACCGCCCGATCGGCGGCTACGCGAATCCCGTGTTCTTTACGGCGACCGCCATGATCGGCATGATCGGCCTTGCGGGAATTGTGGTCCGGAACTCAGTGGTTCTGATCGATTTTATCCAGCACGCTCAGGCCGATGGCATGGCTCTGCGCGAAGCCGTCATTCAAAGTGTCGCCATCCGTACGCGGCCGATTCTGCTGACGGCCGGAACGACGCTGCTGGGCAACTGGGTCATCACACTGGACCCGATCTTCTCCGGCCTGGCCTGGGCCATCATTTTCGGAATCCTGACGTCGACGCTGTTCACGCTGATCGTGATCCCAACGGTCTACTGGCTGCTGTACGGCGGCAAGGGCGAAGCCTGATTCGCTGATTCGTTCCGGGAGCCCTGCCCGCAAACGGAGACGAAGTCACGCGAGTGACGCGAGTGACGCGGCAGCGCATACACGGCGTCGACTCCAGGTCGACACCGGCATAGAATATGGACAGCAGAGCTGTCCTGCGCCGAATCGGAGAACGATATGTCAACCGACACATTGCCCACAACTTCATCATCAGCTGTCGCTGAAGACACCGCGCCGCCGGAATGCGTGTCTGCCGCGGAAAGCGCCGTAATGCTGTCGGCCGGCTGGACCGATTACGTGACGCTCCGCGACAATCCGGACAATCGCGGTCTGCGCATGACCTTCGACGATGGACTCCTGGAAATCATGACGCTGAGCAGTTTTCACGAATTGGTGGCACTCCTGATCCATGATTTCATTACGGAATGGCGTGTTGCCCGGAGAATTCCGGTTCGGCCGGCAGGTTCCATGACGCTGCGCAGCGGGGAAAGCAAGGGTGGGCTGGAAAGTGACCAGAGTTACTACATTCAGCACGAGCAGGATGTCCGAGGGATTGAAAGCGTTGATCTCAATACGGCTCCGCCGCCGGATCTGGCGATCGAGGTTGAACATCGATCAGCGGCGATTCACAAGATGCCGATTTACGGACGGCTGGGAGTTCCCGAAGTCTGGCGTTGGCACGATGAAACGCTGACGGTCCACCGCCTGGTCGACGGCGGTTATGTCGAACGCAACGAAAGCGAAGCGCTGCCGGGAATTCCGCTGGAAAAACTCCGCAGCGCATTACAGCGCCGGATGCAGATCGACGAAACATCGCTTGTCGGCGAATTTCGACAGTGGCTGCAGTCAGCAAAGCAGCAGTAACGCTGCGACCGCGGCTGCTTTCCGCTCGCGCCGAAATCGCTGACCGGCAACTCACGCCAGCTTCCGTTCGATTTCCAGAATCTTCACGGTTGTCTTCATGACGGCGTCGGGGTTCAGCGAGATGCTGTCGATGCCCTGTTCGACCAGGAACTGAGCGAACTCGGGGTAGTCACTGGGAGCCTGGCCGCAGATGCCGATCTTGCGGCCGGTCTTCTTTGCGGATGCGATCGCCGAGCGAACGGCGCTCATCACGGCTGCATCGCGTTCGTTGAAAATGTGAGCCACGATTTCGGAATCGCGGTCGACGCCCAGAGTCAACTGCGTCAGATCGTTTGACCCGATCGAAAAGCCGTCGAAGATTTCGGCGAACGCTTCCGCGGCAATCACGTTGCTGGGGATTTCGCACATGACGTAAATCTCCAGACCGTTCTGCCCGCGGACCAGATCGTAGTCCGCCATGACCTGCTGCACTTTGCGTCCTTCTTCGACCGTGCGACAGAAGGGAATCATCAGTCTGACGTTCGTCAGCCCCATGTCCTCGCGGACCTTCTTCATCGCCAGGCACTCCAGTCCGAACGCTTCGCGGTAACGTTCATCGTAGTACCGGGAAGCACCGCGAAATCCGATCATGGGATTCTCTTCGGTCGGTTCGAATTCCCGCCCGCCGATCAGATTGGCATATTCGTTCGACTTGAAGTCACTCATGCGAACGACCACGTCCTTCGGATAGAACGCAGCCGCGATCATGCCGACTCCCTGAGCAAGCTCATCGACAAAAAACTGAGACCGGTCGACATAGCCGGCCGTCAGTCTGGCAATCTCACGGCGAGCTTCCGGATCCGTCACCCGATCGAAACGCAGCAGCGCCATCGGATGAATTCTGATGTGGTTGTTGATGATGAACTCCATGCGAGCCAGCCCGACTCCGTCATTCGGAATCTGCGACAGCCCGAAGGCTTCTTCCGGATTCGCGGCGTTCATCATCACCTTTGTCTTCGGACGGGACAGATCCTTCAGACTTGTTGTTTCGACTTCAAACGGCAACAGCCCTTCGTAGACCACGCCCGTATCGCCTTCGGCACACGACACGGTCACCTGCTGACCGTTGCGAAGCAGTTCCGTGCCCTGGATCGTGCCGACGATCGCCGGCAGACCCAGCTCCCGGCTGACAATGGCCGCGTGACAGGTGCGACCGCCGCGGTTGGTGACGATTGCCGCGGCGATTTTCATGATCGGTTCCCAGTCGGGATCCGTCTTGTCGGTCACCAGCACTTCGCCTGCGCGGAAGTCTCCCAACTGGCTGGCGTTCGTAATGACGTGGACCGGTCCCTGCCCGATTCGTTCGCCGACCGCACGGCCTCGCACGATCGGATTCCCCGCAGCCGTCAGCCGGAACGATTCCAGACTGTCCCGAACCTTCTGCGACTGCACGGTTTCCGGGCGAGCCTGGACGATGAACAGTTCGCCCGTTCGGCCGTCTCTGGCCCATTCCATATCCATCGGGCACGGCTGACCGCGTCTCGCGGAATAGTGGTCCTCAATGATGCAGGCCCATCTGGCAAGCGTCAGAATCTCGTCGTCAGCGAGTGCAAATGCGGCACGATCCTCCGGCGGCACGGGAACGTTCTTTGTCATTCGCCCGCCGCCGACGTCGTAAACCAGCTTGAATTCCTTGCTGCCGATCGACTTCTTCAGAATCGGGCGGAAGCCTTCCCGCAGCGTCGGTTTGAAAACGTAGTATTCGTCGGGATTGACGGAACCCTGAACGACGTTTTCTCCCAGACCGTACGCGGCGTTGATCAGGACGGCGTCACGAAAGCCGCTTTCGGTATCGATCGAAAACATCACACCGGACGTGCCGAGGTCCGATCGGACCATCAACTGAACGCCGATGGACAAAGCAATCCGGAAGTGATCGAAGCCCTTGTCTTCGCGATACGAAATCGCCCGGTCGGTAAACAGTGACGCGAAACACCTCCGGCAGCAGTCCAGCAGTTGATTCGGCCCGCGAACATTCAGGTACGTTTCCTGCTGACCGGCAAAGCTGGCGTCCGGAAGATCCTCCGCTGTGGCACTGCTGCGGACGGCAACATCCGCGATGTCTCCGCGTTCCCGGCACAATTCGTTGTAGGCGTCGACGATGGCTGTGCGCAGGTTGGCGGGCATCTCGCTTTCCAGAATCGCATGTCGAACCTGGCTGCCTCGCTGACGAAGATTCTCGATATCGCTGGTATCCAGATCCGCCAGAATCTGCGGGATCTTTTCCTCCAGTCCCGTTTCGTGAAGAAACCGACGATAGGCATCCGCTGTTGTGGCAAATCCGTTGGGAACTTTGACGCCTTCGCCGGTCAGTTCGCGATACATTTCTCCCAGGGACGCATTCTTTCCCCCGACGGACGGCACATCATCAATGCCAATCTGATCGAACCATCGAACAAGATCGGTTGCCGTTGAAGTCGCTGACATTTGGAGGTTCCTTCTGGTTCGATGTACCCAAAAAACTTCCGGTCAGGCTTGTGACCGATGGCTGATGCTGAACCGGTTTGCAATTGCCGTTCCGCTGCATTCCCGGACGCCGCTGGCGGCAGGCAGACTGAAGCAGCCTCGGCCGTTAGTTGGCCGCACTGCGGTTTCACGCCGTACCGACCCGTCGCCGTCCGTAAAACGTGTCCGGCGTCGCTCGGACCGGAACGCGTCGCCGTGCGAAAACGGCACGGCGCGCGGCATCGCACGACTGCGAAGGCGCAAGCGGCCCGCGTTTGTTGTGGAGTTCCGGGAACTCAAGGCGTCTTCGCGGTTCAGCGGCCGTTTGGAAAAAAACGCGATCGTCCGAAATACCGTCATCGCGCTTTCGCCAGGCATTCCGGGACAGCCAACGTACAACTGGCACTGCACGCGTCTCTTCGGAAAACGTCGACCGCGCGTCAGACACCCGATGACATGCCGGCCGCAGACACGCAGCGCCCGCGCTACGTGAGCGATCGGACCCACTGAACTATCTGCTGAGCGGTCAGGGCACCCGATTGCCGCGCAACTTCCCGTCCGTTCTGAAAACAGATCAGCGTGGGAATGGCGCTGATTCGGAACAACTCTGCCGTGCGCGGTGAGTCCCCGGTGTTCAACTTTCCCAGAATTGCCTCCGACGCAAGTTTCGCGGCCGCCTGCTCGAACGCGGGCGCCATCATTCGGCACGGTCCGCACCACGGAGCCCAGAAATCCACCAGCACCGGAACCTGCGTCCGGCTCACGAATTTTCGAAACGAGCTGTCGTCGAGTTCGACGGGTACTCCCGGCAGCAGCGATTTCCGGCATCGTCCGCACACTGGCTCATCCTGTTGCCGCGCGGCGGGAATCCGGTTCACGGCAAGGCAACCGGAACATGCGATTTCAACTTGATCGCTCACAGCGGGCTTCTTCATATCGGCGAAACCACTGAACCTCACGACCACCGGCCGTCGATTTGCAGATCGGCATCGAACAACCGGACGGCCACCGGAAACACCGGCATCCGTTTGCTTCCAATCCTGCCGACAACGCCCCGGCTTCCGGCATTATGGAACCCGCCGGCGATGGGAACACGGCACTCACTAATCGGCAACCAGAAAGCGATGGTAAATCAGTTGCGAAAGGTCGGGAGGAAACCGACGACGGTGCTTTTCGTCAAGCGAATGGTCATAGTAGTCGTTCATCGCTCGCAGGACGTCGCGACGACTGACAATTCCCAGCAGAGTATCGCCATCCGTCACGGGCAGGTGTCGGAACCCGTGATTTACGAAAATTGATGCCAGCGTGAACAGTTCCGTATCCGCCGTCACGCACACAGGGTGCCGTCGCATGATTGTTCGAGCAGTCTGTGGAGGCGACGGACTCCCGAAAAAGCTCTCGTCCGACAGCACCGCCAGACAATCCCGCTCGGAAATGAATCCCACAAGCTTCTTTCGCCCGCCCGCAGTTTCGATCACGGGTGCGTTGGAAACCCGATGATCCAGCAGGAATGGGATCAGCTTGTCCAGCGGCATATCCGGCGAAACGGTCTTCACATGTGTCTTCATGAAGTCACTGGCGCGGGGAGAGTCGACGGATTGAGTCATGGCTGGTCTCCTGAAATACGAAGCACTTCCCACCAGACGCAATTCGTATGCCGCCGACAATTCAAAAGAACGTCACAGCCCTGCATTCAGCGCCTGATGTCGCCACGGCACGCAATTCACGCCTCTCCAGGTGCTCGCAGCGCATGTGCGAGCTGGCACACTCGACACGCGATTCGGCGCGCCGGGGAAATCGAACGCTGCGCCCAAAACGTCCTTCGCACGGCACAGTCGCGGACATCAGCAAGTCAGGCGACAGCGCCGCGGATTAAGGTCCGCTGATCGATTGTTTCGGAAGTGTGGTAAGCAATCCACATTGTCCGACCGCATGCGCTGGTACAATGATTGCGGAGTCCTTCAGTACGGAATCACCCGGCCGGGTTTCGTCCAGGCGAACGGCCTGCCTGATTGGTGATGATTGCACTGACGGCGATCGTCGGCAGTGGAAACCGTCGCCGCCGGATCGTTGATTCATTTCCCATGACCGATCGTTTGCCACGGATTTGAGAGCATGACCGAAACCGCAATGCAGCGCGACCTGCGGCGATTCGCGCAGGAACACTCGCATCTGAAATCGGGGATCACCGATTTGCGATCGTGGATTGACGAAGTCAGCGAATTGGGCATTCCGCACTTCGGAGAAATGGGCGACCGGATGAAGCCGCTCTACGCCGAACTCTGCGAACACTTCGCTCACGAGGAAGTGCGCGGGTTCCTGGCGGAAGCCATTGCCCTGCTTCCGCATCTCAGCGATGACGCCGATGACCTGCGGATTGAGCATTCACGCCTGCTGACGGCCCTCGACGCACTGATCTGCCGCCTGCAGGAATCGCCCCCTCCATTCGAAAGCTGGCAGCGAGCGTGTCAGGATCTCAACGAAATCCTGGACGCTCTCAACACGCACGAACACAAGGAAATGGAAATCCTGGAACAGGCTGCTTCCACCGACACAATTCCACAGAACTGACGATGGCCGCCGAACACCACGGCCCTCAGCCCCGACCCTGAGCCGTCAGTTCCACCAGTTCCGCCACGCGCCTCACCGAACACGACCAGTCGCCCACTTGCGATCGCCACCAGGAAATCGCCTGCCACCCCGCAAACGACCGATCCCGCACAATGAATTCACTATCCGCCGCCAGTCCAAAAAAAGTGAGGGCGCAGGGACTCGAACCCTGGACCTACGGATTAAAAGTCCGTTGCTCTACCAACTGAGCTACGCCCTCTTGCCTTGATTTTTACTGGAATATTGACTTTCGTCAACGCATCGAAATAATGGTGCTACACCCGCACTACACCCGCACTACACCCGCACTACACCCGCTGTCTGAGATTTCTGACGACGCGAGGGATATTTCGATGCCCAGATCAAAGCCGGCGAAACCTTATCGTGATTTCCCGCTTTTTCCACACGGCAGCGGCCAGTGGGCGAAGAAAATCCGGGGAAAGACCTGGTACTTCGGTTCGTGGGACGATCCGGACACTGCGCTCAAGCAATTTCTGGCTGAGCGAGATCACATTCAGGCTGGTGAGAACCCACGGCTGCTGACCGGGAGTAGTACACCCGGTGGACACACCGTCCGCGATGTCTGCAATCACTTCCTCACCGTTCAGCGACAGAAGGTTGACTCCGGCGAACTGTCGCCGAGAACGTTCGCCGACTACATGAAGACCTGCGAACGCGTCATCGGGTTCTTCGGAAAAGAAACCGTCGCAGCGACACTGAAACCGTCAAACTTTTCAGCGTTTCGACAGTCGTTCCCGTCAACGTGGGGACCACGGATGGCAGGTCGCGAGATCAGGCAAACAAAGACTCTGTTTAGGTTCGCGGCCGAAGAAGAACTCGTCGATCATCTACCGAATTTCGGCGGCAATTTTAAACAACCGGGAGTGAAGGTTCTGCGCCGTCTGCGGCAGGAGAAGCGGAACGCTCACGGCGAATTGATGTTCGAAGCGGCTGAACTGCGGTCGATGGTGGCACAGGCCCGGCGTCCGTGGGACGCAATGATTCTTCTGGGAGCGAACTGCGCGTTCGGCAACAGCGACATCGCGAACCTGCCTCGAAACGTTATCGATCTAGCCGGTGGCTGGATCGATTACGGCCGACAGAAAACCGGGATCGATCGTCGCTGTCCATTGTGGCCGGAGACAATCGCTGCGTTGCGTGACTCACTTCTTCATCGGCGTCTTCCGGTCGACTCTGGTGATTCCGAACTGGTGTTTCTTACCACATACCGAAATCGGTACATTCGTGAGACGAGTCCCGGCAAGTTTTCCGACGGGATCAGCGGTGCGTTTTCCAAAATGCTAGAACGCTGGGGCGTGAAGCGACCAGGACTGGGATTCTACTCACTGCGACGGACATTTGAGACCGTCGCGGCGGAGACGGGTGACCAGATCACCGTCGACCACATCATGGGCCACATCGACCAGTCGATGGCCGGCGTCTATCGACAACGCATAGCCGATGCCCAGTTGCTGAGAGTCAGCGAACACGTTCGGCTTTGGTTCAACCACAATCAAGAGAACGCACTGGCGAAGTAGACAGACTGGCATTGCAGCTTGGCAATTGTTGCGGAAGGGCGAGAGGGCAGTCGTTCGGCCGCAATTAGACATCGGTAGCCTTGGGAAAACAAATTGTCGCGGAACTGCCGTTAACCTCGCTTGCGATACTCGCGAATTGTTCTAGGGCGGTTTGCAGGTCGTCGACGATTTCCTGGGCGAGGATTTCGGGGTCGGGCAGGTTGTCGGATTCTTCCAGGGTTTCGTCACGCAGCCAGAAGATGTCCAGGTTGTCTGACAGTGACTTTTCCAGATTGGTGATGGCTCGAACCTGGACGTCCCACAGTCCGGTGGTATCCAGTTCGGGCATGTCCCGAAGGTTTTCGCCGGAGCTGGCTTTCCTGGCGGACAAGTCGCAGCAATCTTCGGGTCGATGAAAGCTAAATACTTCGCGGCTGCGAGCGTTGGGTTCCAGCGTGTTGGTGATCCACGCGTGTCTTTGCCCGTGGATTCCCAGGCGAAGGAAGCGGCAGGCTATAGTGAGGCACCGTCTTCGGCAGGCCGCTGGTGTATTTGGCCGACTGGATTTCAACTCCCGTCAGGCTGTGCCCTTCCGGCTTGGCTTCGATCACGCCCGCTGCTTTGCCGTCAACGTACAGCAAATAGTCGGCGAACCCAGTCTTGAGCGGGAATTCACGAACGGCCACTCCCACACCGGCCATGATGTTCATGTCATCACGGTTCTGCACCAGCCAGCCGCATTGCAGCAACTGATTGTCGATGTTTTGACGGGCAAGTTGTTCGGGAAGCATTCGAAGTATTCAGCGCGCGGGAAACGAGGGGCCACCGAAATGCCACGATACCATAGGAGTGCGGTGGGGGCTACGGCCGCAAACACGGACCCATCATCCTGTCGTCAGTAGTGTGGAGGGCGGATTTCGGGACATGAGCACGAACAATCGCTCCTGCAGCCAAGGATGTTGGCCGACCTCGTCGCCTGAATCCTCCGCGTCCGATGCCGGCCACAAATCAACACTTGCGTCTTGCATTTCGTCACGGCGGACGCGGACCGGGATGTCGCAATTATCGTCTTGAATGTGCCTGTACAGCACGAAGTCGCATTCATTGGCTGGGTTGGTAGCGGAAATTGTCAGTTGACAGTTCAGCGGCGACGAGAATGTGAATGAGGCGTGGTTGGCCGGCGCGATTGCGGGGCGGTGGCCATGGGACGGACTCGCGAATTGCCGGAGTCGCTGCTCATGGCGAGCGGAAACTGCTTCAGCAGCATCGCGTCGACCATGAGTCGCAGCTGAAAATCACGCAGGGCCGGCGTGTTCAGGGCTTTCTGCTGGGCGACGTCGGCCGCGGTCATGGCCTGGTGTTCCAGTGTGGCCAGCCTGTCTGCGGTCAGTGATTGTCGAATGGCGGCGATGTGTTCGCGTTCCCGCAGCAGTGCCAGCTTCTCCTGTGCTGATTCCTGCTCTCGATCGGCCTGTGTGGACTTCAACCGGCTCCGACGTTCTTTGGCCTGTTCCCGCTGTTCCGGGGTCTGGTAGCCCGGAGGCGGGCTGAAGCCGGAGCGGATGGATTCGGTGAAGAAGCCAGCGGGGTTTTTCAGTGAGTCCGGATGGTGGTTGAGGATCCAGTCGAAGATGTCGAGCTGGCGGCGGATGTGGTGCTCGTCGAAGGTGGCCACGAGTTTTGCGGCGGTTTTTGGGCTGATGTTGCGGTTGAGCAGCAGTTGGGTGACTTCGCAGGGCTGGAGGTCCAGGCAGGGCCGGAGTTCCATTGTCAGCGGAGGTTTGCCGGTGCCTTTGGCAAACGTCACTCGCCATTGATTGCCGCGTTTCGTGTAGCGTTCTTCGCGGGGAAGCGGCTGCAGAAAATGGCAGGCTTCGAGTTCGGCAATGGCCAGCGACAGCTTTTCCTTGATCTTGCCGGTGTCGTAGTTGCGGGACAGGCCGATGTGTTCAAAGGCGAATTCGTGCAGATCGAATTCCCAGTGACTGCGGCCGCTGCCGAAGCGTTTGTCCAGAAACCGGAACAGGCGTTTGGTCGTTGAGGTCCTGAGCTGCTGATAGAACGTGAAGTCCAGGCGTTTGAAGTATTTGGCCTGCATCGAATCGAAGAAGATGCGATTCCATGTAAAGCTGGACAGCGGCAGATCAAACTGCGACGGAGGCCCGCGTTTTTGTTGTTCGGCGGCGTCATAGAGTGTGACGTTGTCGATCAGCGAGAAGACTTCCGAAACCCAGCACTTCGCGCGGTGGTCTCGCCACGCGTTGCGGTAGTCCAGCGTGATGCTTTTCCAGCGGGCCATCGATTCCCGCAGCCGCTGGTAGCTTTTGCCTCCGTCGTCCCAGCCGAGCAGCCTGATGAGTTCATAACGTGTGAACGGCACGGTCGGCGACGAGAACTGATTGACCAGGTCCGTGTAGTGGATCAGGGCCAACAGGACTTCTTCGTCCTTGGCGGTCGGCAGGCCATAGCTCGGCGGTGCAGAGATTCTCAGCGAACGCCGGATCTGCTGGCCGGCGGCTTCGTCCCACAGGGAATCGGTGAAACACAGTTCGAGCCTGCCGGCCGAGCGGCGGTCGGACAGCAGGGCCAGCGGGAATTCGCACAGGTTCAGTTCGTCCCGGGAATTCGTGGAATCGATCGGGAACGGCAGAATGCGGGCTCGCAGTGTGGATTCGCAGGTCATCCATCGACCACTGCCAGCGAAACTGCAAATTGGCAAGCAAAAAGTGACGGGTGCCGGGAACCGAGGGAGGACTGCCGGGACTCGGGGGAGAGACTACCGGGAACGGAGGGAGACTGTACCGGGACTTGGGGGAGAACTTACCGGGAACCGAGGGAGGAAATACCGGGAACCGGGGGAGAAAACGGCCGGCAAGCTGTTGATCTTCCAGGGCCAATTCGGCCCCTAAACAGAATAAACAAATACAAACAAGAAGAAACAACATCAAACGCGGGCGCGCGCGGGAAAGGTGACCACGGAGACACGGAGGGCACGGAGTGGGCGGCCGTTGTGGTGGTGTTTTTTGGAAATGGGATGGAATGGAAGTGGGATCTGTTTCTCCCCGGTGTCCCGTGGCGGAGGGGTCATGGGCGAGATTCCGATCGTCACAGATCACGCGGAGCGGTGCTCCGACTCGCGGGGCGAGTCTATGACGATCAGAGATGGAAAACGCAGGCGGCGAATGGGCCTATTCGTTGGCCAGGTAGCCGTGTTCGGTGAGCCAGTGTTCGAGGGCCTGCTCGATGATGTCCTGCGTGTAGTACGGTTCGACTCCGGCGAGCTGGCGTTCCAGGGAAGCCCGCTTGAGGTTGGAGGCGATGTCCGTCCGGCAGCGGGCGGTGACGGGGACTCGGCCGGTCATCTGCGGGAGGACTTTGGAAGCGGACGGCGGCTTGGTCTCTGCCGGTGTGTGCTTGTCGGCATGGGCTTCCGGAGAAGCTTCGATCGGCCGGGCTGCGGGCCTGTCGCCGTAGACGAACGCTCGTTCGGTGTCTTCGACCGGCGGGGTTTCCTTCAGACCTTCAATCAAAGAGCGGCGTTCCTTCATGACGACCTCCGGGAGTTGCGTTTCGTGGTTTGCTGACCGGCCCGGGATGCGGGCAGGATTTCCGAGAACAGCCGTTTCACTTCGGTCGAGGCTTCCTTGGCCCGTGAACCGAGCTGCCAGACGACGGCTCCCTGGCCGGGAGCGTCGGCGTAGATCTGCCGCAGGACCATCGGCGTTTTGGCCATCGGCAGGCCGAGCGCCGACGCCGCGTCGATCATGTCCTGCGTCAGCCGGTATTTCTTGCCGACCATGCTGAGCACCACAACGGCTGCGGGCTGGCCGCTGCGAATGTCCTGCGCCTGCCGGAGCACGGCGGTGGCTTTGGCCAGAGCACGCACTTCCAGCATCGACGCCTTGCAGGGAACGATGCCGAAGTCGGCTCGCAGCAGCAGAGCCCGGCTGGTTTCGGTCTGGCTGCCGGGACCGTCGGCGATGACGAAATCCGCTTCCTGATTCAGAAGCGGCAGTTCGTTGAGAATCTGATCCGGGTCGTGCAGGATGACCGTGCGGATCTCGGGACAGGCTTCCTTCAGCCATTCGGACGAACTGTGCTGCGTGTCGCAATCGGCCAGAATCACGCGGTGGCCCTGTTCGTGCAGCCACGCCGCCAGATGCACGGCCACGGTGGACTTGCCGACTCCGCCTTTGCTGTTGGTGACTGCGATGATGGTCATGAGCCAACGGCCTATCACCAATTCAGCAGGCTGGCAAGCAGAAAGTGCAGCCATCGTATTGGCAGGTCATCGAGTCTGCTGGCAGGCAGTCTTGAAGGTTCGCCGACTCGTTGGCCGGCCAATGTGTCGGCAAGTTGGACAGCATATCGGTCAGCAGAAAAACAGGCCGGCAGATCAGCCTGTTGACATGTCAGCATGTTGGCACGTCAGCACGTTGACATGTAGACAATTCAGCCGGTCAGCGAGCCTGTTGGCAGGCCGTTTGACCGTCAAACAGTCCTTATGCAGGCATAAGGGAAGACGTCTGTAAGAAACTATGAACTGAGTCAGGCGACTGACTGACTTCCGGCCGGTGTCGTCGGCGCATTGGTTCGGCGCTTTTCGGCGCTATGGATTCGGCGCTGGGAATCGTGCGAAGAATGGACGCTGCGGCAGCGTCAGAACAGCCGGCCTCTGGGAGCGGGATTGGGATCGGTGTCGCCAGCGTTCAGGCGGGACGTGAACGGTGGAGTTTCGGCCTGCGTTGCATCGGCGACGGGCGGCGTTCGATCGGCGGTGGGCGTTCGCGAATTGACGGTTTCGGAAGCCGGTGAATGGCCCGTCTGATCTTCGAGCATTGTCGGCAGGATTCGCAGCGGTCGGTCGTTGTGGAGGCTCCACTGGATGTCGGAGCGGACATCGTCGATGGCCATGCGGAGGACTTCGACCTGATCGGACAGCGTGCGGACCGCGTCGGCGACTTCGGCGAAGTCCTCGCGGTGCTGCTTGTTGACGTTCAGCAGGCTGGCTCCGAGCGAAGCGAAGCCGGCTTCCAGAATGCTTCGGACTTCGCGGGCGGCTTCGAGCAGGTCGGCGTCGGTGATGGGATCACGTTTCATGCTCCCGCGATAGCACGAAAACCGTGCGGCTGTCCACCACGAAGTGAACGGCCGCAGGCGGTGCCGGCCGAGGATGAGCCGGCACCGACCGAGCCGGCGTCAGTAGTCTTCGGGCAGCAGGACGCAGGTTGAGGACCGGTCGGCTTCGGTGATCACGTAAAACTTCGTGCCGTCGCTGGCGTGGTACACCGAGAAGATCCGCGAACCGTCGGCGATTGCAGCGGCGTTGGCAGCCAGGTCGTCGTCGTCGAGATCGCCCCAGTCGCCAGTGACGTGCCGTGCGAGGGCCGACTGCACTTCGGCCGCCGGCAGTCTGTCGAGAGCCGCCGGAGTGATGACCGTGCTGCCGAGTTCGAACAGCGGCAGCGCCGCCGAAGCAACGTTCAGCGGCCGGCCGAGAATCTTCTCCAGGCACGCCCGGACGACGGTGCGGCTGCAGCGTTCGGGCCAGAAGCCGCCGCGTTCCAGCCACTCAGCGAGTGCTTCGGCGAGTTCGAGAGCCGTGTCGTGATCGTCACTGTCGAAGGCGGTCAGAAGGTTGCGATAGGTCGTGGTGGGGTCCATCGTGATGGCCTTTCGGAAAGCGGCACCGACCGGTTCCACCCGGCCGGTGCAGGTTGTGGGAAGGATCAGTTGCCGGTGGCCGGCTGTTCGCCGCGGGGTACCGGCTTCTGGTCAAAGATGAACGAGTGGGCCTGCTCGGCGACTCGCTGCACGAGCGGCAGGTCATCGCGGCCGAAGCTGGCGGTTTCGTTCCAGTGACCTTCCTGCTGATACAGCCGGGCGAACGTGACGTTGTGCCTGGGCCCGGCGGAGGTCTCGTTCCGCCACACGACGGCTTTGACGAGTCCCATGCGAAATTCGGCGACCGGCTGGTTGGGTTGACTGGCCATTGAGAGTGCTCCTGTTGAAAAAGGGGTTTGAGTGGCTCTTCGCCCGGGGCTGAGAGCACGAAAACCCCGTTCGGGAGCACGGGCGGCGGCGCGAGGGCGTGGCGGCGACAGGCAGGACTCAGCCGGAGGCCAGTGACAGGTCCCCTGGCACGCCCCGGCCCTGCCCGCCAAAACAACCGACCACCGCCGCATCATGATTGGCCGGGAAACTCAACGGACGGCAGGAATGCGACGTCGGGAACTCAGATCAGCCGTCGAGCGGGACGGACCCCGCGACAGCCGCAAACGTCACCACGCATCGGTGCAGCCATTGGAAGGAACTGCGAATCAACTGCGACGAAACGGAGATCTGCCGCATTGGTAGCATCGGCGCATAGCACCCATCATCGACAGCAGCCGCAGATTCGCTGTCAGCGGGCCGCCGTGATCTGTTGCCCAACCGGCCTGTTCGCGGTAGTGTCCGGCCACGATGGCGAAGAAGAAGACACCTTCGAAACTGCTGATCCCCGCGGAACGGATCGAACGATCGATCCTGTTGATTCGCGGCCACAAGGTGCTGCTGGACGCCGACCTGGCCGAGCTGTACGGCGTCGAAACGCGAACTCTCGTGCAGGCCGTGAAGCGTAACGTGCGCCGCTTTCCCGACGACTTCATGTTTCAGTTGTCGAGCGAAGAGTTTGCAGAATGGAGATCACAAATTGTGATCTCCAATCCGGGGGCGAAAATGGGACTGCGTCGTCCTCCGTATGCATTCACCGAGCAGGGTGTCGCGATGCTGTCCAGCGTGCTGCGAAGCGAGAGAGCCATCGACGTCAATGTGGAGATCATGCGGACCTTCGTCCGCCTCCGCGAGATGATCGCGTCGCACGCGGATCTGGTGAGGCGACTGGACGAACTCGAAAGCCGCTACGAAGGGCAGTTCCGGCAGGTGTTTGAACTGATCCGACAACTGATCGCCCCGCCGACGCCCGATCAGAAGAAACGCCGCATCGGCTTCCTGCGGGACGACGACGAATCGCCGTGAACGGCCTATCGCCGCCATCAACGGTCGGCGTCAGTGACGCTTCACGATGACCGGCACCTGCTACGCCGGATCAGTCCTGCACCTGCCATCGCCCGCCTTTGGCGGGCCCGATCCGCACAATCTGCCCTCAGCAGTTCGAGAATCCGATCCGCCGTTTTCTGGGCAGTTTTCTGGGCAGTTTTCTGGGCAGTTTTCCGGGTAGTCCTTCGAGACGCGGGACTGCCGGATCTGGCCGAGAGTCTGCTGGATTCTGTTCAGGAGCGGTGTCTGACGCCAGTTTCCCTGTGATGCACGCAAAGAACGTTTGCAGCTCCAAGTGCTCCTAATACTCCGTGTTTCGCACCTTTGTGTTGCATTTACGCTTTGCAAAGAACGAATGGTGTCTTAAATGTCCCTGATTACAACTCAGAAGAACACGCATGGACACCAACACGAGAATCGGCACTTATCTCAAACGCACGGCCGGAGGCGAGACGTTTCACGCATTTCTGCCGCCGCCGCTGCCGCCGAATCCGCCGCTTAATCTGGTGCCCCTGGCGCAGCGGCTGGCTCGGGCATCCGCCGCTCTGGGACGGCTTGACGGCGTCGCCGACATTCTGCCGGACAGCAGCCTGCTGTTGTACTACTACGTTCGCAAGGAAGCGGTGCTGTCGTCGCAGATTGAGGGCACGCAGTCGTCGCTGTCGGACCTGCTGCTGTTTGAAAGTGACGAAGTCCCGAAGGTGCCGGTCGACGATGTCGTCGAGGTATCGTGTTACGTGGCGGCGGTGGACCACGGGCTGAGCCGGATGCGGGACGGCTTCCCGCTGTCGCTGCGCCTGATTCGGGAGATGCATGCCGAGCTGCTGTCGCGGGGCCGCGGCAGTCATCAGCATCCCGGCGAGTTCCGCACGTCGCAGAACTGGATCGGCGGCACGCGTCCCGGAAACGCTCACTTCGTGCCGCCGCCTCCGGAACGTCTGATCGAGTGCCTGGATCAGTTCGAGAAGTATCTGCACCTGGACGCGCGACCCTATGCGTCGCTGATCGAGGCGGGCCTGATCCACGTTCAGTTCGAAACCATTCACCCGTTTCTGGATGGCAACGGAAGAATCGGACGGCTGCTGATTCCGTTCTTTCTGATGCTGACCGGCGACCTGAAGCAGCCGTGGCTGTACCTGAGCCTGTTCTTCCGCAATAACCGCGATGAGTACTACCGCCGGCTGAATGCCGTGCGGCAGGCCGGCGACTGGGAAGGCTGGCTGGAATTCTTCCTGCACGGCGTGGCCCACACGGCCGACCAGGTCGTGGCGACGTCCCGGAAGATCTCGGAACTGTTTGCCGCCGACCGCGACAGAATCACCACGCTGAAACGCGCGGGAATCACGGCCACGTCCGTTCACGAACTGCTGCGTCACCGGGCCGTGCTCACGGCGAAGCATGCTGCGGAAGTGCTGAGCGTCAGCACTCCCGCGGCACGGCGGGCGCTGCTGAATCTGAAAAGCCTGGGAATCGTCACCGACACCAGCGGCCGCGGCAAGGAACGGCTCTACGTCTACACCGGTCTCATCGACGTGCTGGAACACGGTGCCGAACCGGCGTCCTATCCGTAACGTTCGTCACCAAGAGCATTCCGCACCGCGAGGCTCGGCATTTCGCCGTGCGAGTTCGTCTTCGTAGTAGCGATAGGCACGCTGGCGGGTGCGTTCGGGGCAGGGAGGTCCGCCGGTCAGCAGGGCTTCTTCGACGAAGGCTTTGAACGCCACGCCGTGGAACAGATCGTCGAGAATGCTGTCGAGATCCGTCACGGGATGACCCCTTCGGCAGACCGGCCGAACAACTGCTCGGCAACCAGATCGAGGCAGTGCCAGTTGATGCCGTCGTCCGGGTTGTGGTGTTGCTCGCAGAACCGCAGCACCTGAATCGCCTGGTCGCGGCTGAGCTCCGGCCGCAGCCGCCGGACATCGTCGGCCGCCCAGATGACAGCGATCTCACCGCGAGGTTCCAGCACCGGCGTCAGATCCGGAGCCTTCGTCAATTCGCCCAGCGGATCATCCGCCGCAATCAGGGCCACACTGTCCGGCGAAGCATTGAGCAGACCTCCCAGACCACTCCGCAGCAGCCATTCCAGAGTCCGCGGGAACTCCGCCTTTCCGAGATCAACCGCCAGGTCCATCTTCAACTGCACCGTCACAGATACATTGCGTCTCATCGTACGACTCCTTTCGTCATTCAAACCTCCACTTAAAACACAATCCCCCGGATGGCCAGGGAAAAAAGCTGCGGGGGTGACCCGGTGGCAATGGTGCTGTGCGGGACGAGCCGTCATCCGGCCCGCCCCGCGGGTTGAGCGGCTACTGAGCGGAGTCGCCCGGAGCACTGTCGTCTTCGGCCTTGGGAGGCTGGCAGACAATGCGGCCATCAAGCGGGATGCAGTCGAGCTGCAGGTTGAAGCCGCCGTCTTTGTTGGTCCAGGCCGCTCCGATGCGGGTCCAGAAGCCCTTGCCGTTGCCGGCGTCCCGCACGCTGTAGGCATACAGTGACGGTTTTTTGGATGAGCCATTGGCTGTGTTGTTTGACATAAAGAGTCCTTTCTGTTGTTGGTTTGCCGGTCGCCACCACAGCGGCCTGACGGCGAGCACACAAAGCCGCGGCCGCCGGAGCGGTCGCCTGCGACCGCGTTCGGCTCCAGCGGAAAATTGGGGGAGACCTTCAGGGGGTCCCGATTTTCTGCTTGAACCGACCGGCAGCGGCTTTAGCTCCGCCAACCATCAGGCCGCCCGGTGGCGAACCGCGAGACACCACTCACAGGAAATAAGGGACTCGACCAGAGAACACAGCCGGCACAGCTTCCCAACCGCGCACGTGACGATGGCGGGGAGAGGCGGCATCGCGGAGGACTCCGCCGCCGGCAGGGACGAACAGGCAGCGGGGCTTCACTGCCGCTCCGGCATGATCTCAATCGACCGCTATGACAGCTTAAGGGAGTACGGAAAAGCCTTACCCAGTGACTTCCGGCAATGCCACGCCACGGACATCGATCAGTTGCCAGGACCGGCACACGCTCGGCAAAATGCGGACGCAATTCGATGCCACTGAGAAGAGTACGGTCATGTTCCCTGGACGCAATCCAGGAAGCGGCACCCGAGTGAACGGTCTGCGGCACTGTGGCAGCAACGGCGATGGCTGCCGTCCACCCGCAGTTCCTGCTGCCGAATGACACCCTGATTCACAACCTGGAGCGAGCGATGGCTGCGGTCTACTGGCTGGCAGAAGACATCCGGGATGAACTGACCAAGCGCCATCGGCTAAAGACGGCTGCGGTGCTGCGGATGACGGCCCATGCACCGGGAGGTTCGGGACTGAATCGATCCCAGTGGGAGCGATTCGCCCGGAAGCCGAATTCCCCGGAAAGCCAGAAGGGCGTCGAGCTGGAGTCCTTCAAGCGATTCTGTCAGGTGATCTGCATTCTGACAAAGTGGGATCTGACGTACGGCCGAATGTGCTGCGAGAAGAAGCGACCGGAGTTGCTGGCCACGCTCGGCAGCGATGCCGTCGCCCGCGATGACGCCTGGTGGTGCCGCCTGTATGACAACAACGGCGCGATACTGGAATGGCAGTCTCTGCTGAGCGATCCGGGGCTGAGTTTCAGTCTCGACCGGGACGTAACGGAGAGGAATTTCGATGTGGACGCAGAGACGTCCAACGGGTCCATCGAACTTCCTGAACCGATCATCGACGCGAGTACCAGCGAGCTCGCGGCGACCGATGTGCTCAGCAGTGCCGAAGCGTCAGACGGCCAGACAACGGACGACGGATCGCACGCGGTGAACCGTCGGTTCGCCGCCACGGCCACCCGCAGTCGGCTCGCCGTCGGAGCGGTGGTTTCCCTGTCCGCCGTGATCGTCGGCGCGGCCGCGCTGCTGCCTCCCCGGTCGAACGAGTCTCCATCGAAGCCGGGAACGCTGCACGCTGACGTCGCGAACGCGGCCTCGACAAGTGCCGTGACACCACTGGCGGGAGTCAACACCGCATTCGACGGAACGGTGCGGGAGGCGGACTCATTGCTGACGGAACGCAGTCCGGGCTGGAAGACGGCCGTCCGGAATCTGCTGGCCTCCGTCGATCGTTCGACGCTGGATGAAGCTCAGACGGCTCGCCTCACGGGACTGCTGGCAACGGCGCGGATGAAGCCGGACATCGGCCTGGCTGCGGACCTTGATCTGCCGACTGTGGACAACACGCGGGCCGTCATTGTGCATCCGAGCGAACCGTGGCTGCTGGTGGCACCATCCCGCAGCGCCGCGGGTGACTGGCGGATCAATGGTCTGACACCGGAATTCTTCTGCCGCCTGCCGGTGTTCGACACGAACACCGGCGAACGGCTCAACACGATCGAATTCGTCGACAGCCGGGGACTGATGGAACAGGCGAATCCGAGTCGTAACGGGATCACGTGCCTGACGTGTTCCCGTGACGGCCGGTGGCTGTATCTCGGGACGGAAGCCGGATCGGTCGAGGCCTGGCCGTTCACAGAGATTCTGGAACCGGAGCCACAGGCGGCCTGGAAGACGCGTGTCACGGGCAGCGTCAACCAGTTCGTGCTGACGGACGACGAAGGCGGACTCATCGTGTGCGGACCGATCAGCAACGACCGGCCCGATGGCCAGGAGCTGGTGTCAATCAACGCGGCAACCGGTGTCGTGCAGCGGCGTCAACGGCTGGAGGAGGATATCTACAACATGGCTCCCGCAGCACACGGCCGCGTCGTTGTCTCGGTCAATCGACTGCTGCGGCTGGTCTCTGCCGAAACGCTGGAGGTTGAATGGGAAGTGACGACCACGTCCAGCGGCGGTCAGGTGGCCTGGGCCGACGGCTGCATCGCCTATGCATCGGTGGATCGCTCAACCAGTGTTCCGCAGCCGGCACTGCAGATCTACAGCGAATCTGCTCGCGCCGTCGTGGCGACGGCCGAAGCTCCGCCGACCGGACTGCCTGCGCTGCCGGGGCAACTGGGATTCTCGCGTGACGGGAGCCTGCTGATCCTGGCCGACCTGAGCACCGCGTCGCCGAAGCTGCATGTGTGGTCAACGTCGACCTGGCAGTGGCTGCAGTCTGTCGCTCTGCCTCCGTCCGGCGGCAACGAAGCTCTGCCGTATTCGCTGAACGCGGACGGGTCCGTGCTGGCGGCTTCCAACGGTGAGCAGACTCTGGTGTGGCGACCGGACATGCCGGCGTCGTCCACGGTCCTGCTGTGTGACTCCGGCATTCGCGACTTCGATGCGGCCGCCGGAACCGTCGCCGCCCTGACGGCGTTCGACGATCGGGCCATCGTTCACGTACTCGCGGATGGTGAGCGTTCGCTCTTCGAACTGCCGCCGGCCGCACTGGAACCGGTTCTTGAGGTGTCGCCGGGAGCCGCTTTTCTGGTGACCACGCTGATGGAAAACCGCCGCGACGCAAGGCTGCTTCGGCGGCCTCTTGACGGCGGCGGTGCCGGGACGACGGACGAGACCAGCTACCGCGATATCGATGCCCTGCTGATCGACGACCGCGGGCAGGTGCTGTTCGGAGAAAACAGCCGCGTGCTGCAGTGGGATGCGGGTGCGAGTCAGTCGGTGTGGGGCAGCATGGACGAAGACACTCGCTTCGTCGCGGCGCGATCCCTGGGAGACACGCTGGTCCTGGCCACCAACGGCGGCACGCTGGATTTCGTGAATCAGCAGCCCCCGATCCGCCGCACAAACCAACGGCACCTGAGCGACTCGGCACTCACGGATCTGGATATTTCGCCCGACGGCCGGCTGATCGCCGCGACGGACGCGGCCGGCCGACTGCATCTCGTCGATGTGCTCACGGAACAGCAGACGGCGTCGACCGCGGCCCACGACGAAACGGCGGCCGGCATGTCTTCCGTCGTCTGGCTGAATCCCGAACTGGCGGCCACGTCCCGCGGACAACAACTCAGGATCTGGCAGCAGAAGGACGCAGCCGCACGGCTCGTGCTGCGGTCCGACATCACGCTGTCATCGCCCGTACAGCGCCTGCGCCGCGGCGGCGATAACGAACTGCTGCTGCTCTCGCAGAATGCCACGGCCATCGAACGGCTCCGGCTGGTCGATCTGCTCGACGACGGACACTGATCCGCTGACACACCGACGGCTCCGGCCCGTCGACCGGAAGCACTCCATTTCACCTCTGACGGACAACATCATGACGCTGCGACACAAACCCGGATCTCGCGCATTCACACTGATCGAGCTGCTGGTGACGCTGGCCATCATCGGCGTCCTCCTGGCCCTTCTGCTGCCGGCCGTGCAGCAGGCACGGGAAGCGGCACGCCGCGTTCAGTGCAAAAACAATCTCAAACAACTGGCACTGGCCTGTCACAACTATGAGAGTTCCTATGCATACCTGCCGGGCTACTCCGGCGAGTATGGCCACGAAGAGACGATCGTTTCCGGCCGGGAGAATCCTCAGATGTGGGGATGGAACTGGGTTTCACGAAGCCTGTCCTTTCTTGAACAGCCCCGGCTGGCGGAAGAGTGGGGACGTCTCGGCATGCAGCGGGATCCCATCACCGGCGCAGCCGATCAGAAGCTCATTCAGACCGGCCTGCCGGTCCTGCACTGTCCGTCACGCCGCTCGGCGCGAGCGTACCCATTGATGGATGTCGGGCAGGGCATATCGTTCGCCTCGCATTACGGCCCCGCGGCGGCCCGCACGGATTACGCCATGAACGCCGGTGCCGGGACGAAAGACCCGGTCCATGCCGACAAAGGTTATCTCAGAATCACGGAAAACGGTGTCTATCAGCTCGGCCGGCTGACCCGGCTGAGCGATGTCCGTGACGGCACGTCCAACACCTACCTGATCGGTGAGAAATCTCTGGACCCGAATCACTGGGAAGACGGCCAGGGCAACGGCGACCGGGGACCGGCCATGGCCGCCGGTTCCATCAGGAAAGGACTGAACGCCACTCACGTCCGCTTTGCCGCCCTCCCGCCAAAACCGGATCATCAGCAACGCGGCGAATGCCGCCACTGTCACACATTCGGCAGCGCCCACAGCCATGCCTGGAACGCCGCCTTCGTCGACGGCTCCGTCCGCCCGATCGCCTACAGCCTGGATGTCAGCCTCCACCGCGCCTTCGGATCAATCAGCGGCGGAGAGATCACTCCCTGACCACGCCCCAAACCCACAGCAACGAATCGCCCGATTTCGACTTCGCCTGCTGACTAAAGCAGTAAGCCGCGAAACGCCGGGCAGCACAACTTCCGTGCAGAAATCCCAGCCACCGCCGCCTGAATCTCCCCGACTCTTCAACCGGTGGCAGGGAAGCGTCAGTAGTCCGTTCGCGAAAACTCACCTCCGCGAACACATCTGCCACACGTCACCGCGCTGCCGGAACGGAGCGCATGACTCTAAGGGACATACACAGGTTCAAGTGAGCCGCCGCCACGGCTGATCTTTGCTGACGGCATTCCATGGCTGGTGTGGCCTCATCGGAAGCAAACCTCGACGGGTTCTTCATCTGTACGGAATCCTGGATTTCGGCCGCTGGATAATCACAGAGTGGCGAAGGGGTCGCCGAGGAAGATTTGGTCCAGATCTTCCAGGATGCCGGCCGGAGTTGCCGGAGGTAATGCTGTGGCTCCGGCGGTGGCGACCGTGAATTCCAGCGGGCGGCTCCAGTAGCCGCTGACGTTGTCGGACGAACTGATCGCCTTCACCCAGACTCGGTATGTTCCCGCCGACAGCGGCGTTGTCGCGGTGAACGTTGTTGTGGTGACGTTGTCGTTGCGGAACACAAGTCCGTCGCCGATTCGTTCGACGTACAGGATGTATCGCGCGGCTCCGTCGACGGCCTGCCAGGCAAACGTCGGCAGCGTGTCGGAAACCGTTCCCGTCGGAGCGAGCACGGTTGTTCGGCCGCCGATGTCGGACGTTGCAACGTCGCTCCAGGGAGCCACGCGGTTGTTGTCAGCCGTCGGACGAATCCACCACCGCATCGGTCCGTCTGGCAGCGGTGTCGGCGGAGTCCAGCTCGTCCCGGTCAGGCCGGATTCGCGGATGTCGCCGTCGACGGTGCGAACGAAAATTTCGTACGACGCGATGCCGGCCAGCGATGTCCATTCGAACATCGGCTGCACGTCAAACGTCGGGCTCTGCGGATTCACCAACTGCGGGCCGATGTAGATGTTCACGGGAACCGACCAGTCGCTTCTTCCGCCCGCGGCATCGACGGCTCGCACCCAGATCTGGTGAATGCCGAAGCCAAGGTCGTCCGTCGGAGTGAACGACGCGTCGGTCAGCGACGTTTCGTGAATCACGCGAGCCTGGCCGGTGATGACGTTGTTGACCCACAGTTCGTACATGGCGGCTCCGTCCACCGGCTGCCAGGAGATCTCCGGCGTGCGGTCAGCATTCGCGTGGAACGGCAGACTGTTGAGCGTTGTCGGCGTCGTGACGGAAAACGTGCGACCGGTGCTCCAGCCGCCTTCGCCGTTCGAACCGTCCTTGACTCGCACCCACGCCCGGTAGCGGCCGATCGGCAGCGGATCGGCCGGAACAAACGACGTCAGCGCCGTCTGAGCAATCACCGGCGCGCGTCCGTTTGTCAGGTCACCGATCCAGACTTCGTACAGCGCCGCTCCCGGAACATCGCTCCAGGTGACGGCCGGCGTCGCGTCGGACGTGCGGACGTTTGGACCGGTCACGAACGGCACGGACACACTCAACGTTGTCTGAGCATCCCCGCCCGAATCCGCTTCCGTCAGCCCCACATTGTCGCGAGCGACGCTGTAAAACTGATAGGTATGACCGTCCTGACCATTGTAGATTGCGGAAGTCCCCGTCGTGTCGTCAAACCACAGGACGAACGGGCCGCCGTCGTCGGCGACGTATATGTCGAAGCTTGCGATCCCGGAACCGGTACCATCGTCGCCGCTCCAGGATACTGCGAACGACTGAGTTTTCGTCAGGACCGGCAGTGTTTCAACCGAGCTCGACGGCGGTGTATCGTCGATCGTGTTGGAATACACGGGCGTGTCGATCGGTTCGTTCAGGTCGAAGATGATTCGCGCCTGAGCGTCGATCTGTGATTCATCCGCGATGTCGGACATCGGGCGGATCGAATACTCGACGAAGCCTTCACCTTCGGGACTGGTCGCATTCGGCGGCAGGAATCCGGCGAGGGCGTCGGAAATCAGGTCGCCGGTTTCGGGATCGGTTGAGGTGAATGCCCACGACGCGATTCCCGTGGAGAGATCGATGTCGGCATGGACGTCAACGTAGAAGCCGAGTGTTTCCGTCAGATCAATCCGTGTGTCATAGGTTCGAAGTCCGGGCGGAACATCGAATGTTAGATCGCCCCAGCCGAAGTTTCCGAGTTCGAACGTTGTCCAGTCGAGGTCGCCTGAAAGCTGCTGTGTAATGAAAACTTCCTGCGCGGGAGCCGTGGCTTCCGGTTTGTTTTCGAACAGGATCAGGTAGGGGAAGACCAGGTCGCTTTGGACAAAGTGCTGATCACCGAAGCCATCGGGGCCGGCAATATCGTTGGGATCGCGGGACCGCACGGTTGCCAGTGCCCGGAAAAATTCCCGGCGATTCGGCATATCAGGCTCATGGGTGTCGTCATCGTCTTCGCGGCACTGTGAGATCAGATCGAGAAAGCCTTCGAACCAGCCGTCACGATTGTTGATCGCGTTGCGATAGGTTTCTTCGAATTGGTTCAGTTGTTCGATGTCACCAAGCTGATCGGTGACGCCCTGAGCGGCGGCACTAATAGTGTTGAGCGCTGCAGTGATCGGACCGAGATTCGAGACCAGACGATCGAGTGCGGGCACCCGTTCTGCCAGCGTTGCCAGTCTGGGAATCAATGTTGTCAGGGCGGATGCATAGGTTCCCAGTGTTCCTGCGAAGCCCGTGAGCTTTGACACGACATTGGATGCTGCGTTCAGGTCACGTGCTGTCCCAAGCCGAACGATGGAGTTCCAGACATCGCCGATCGATGTCGCGGCACCTTCGACAAAGTATGTTGTCCCTGTCCCGATAGCGGTGCCGATCGCCCCGACGTTGCGGAGTCCCTGTTGCGTGGTCGAGACTGCGAGCGTCAGTGAAGCCTGAATGTTGTCATACTGGCGCTGGAGCTGGTTGTAGACGGCATAGACTTCGTTCTCCAACTGAGGGTTGTCGACCAGGAAGTCCAGCAGGCGATACTGAGTTGACGCGATCTCGTCGAGCCGCGAAACGACGCGCGCATTGACAATTAACTCACTCGCAAACTGCAGCAGGTTGACACCGAAAAGGCCGATATTTGCCCACAGCGTCTGTTGTTGACCTTCCCAGCGTTCGACCCAGTTGTCGAAGAACCCGTCCGCCGCACGCTGCCATTCCAGAGCTTTTCGCAGAGCACGTCGAGCAGCTTCGGCGATGGCCGGGTCGCATTCTGCGGGAATCGGAATCGCGCGAATTCGAGTTCCGTCTGCCTCGGGTTCCCCAAGGCCCTCGCGCACGATTTCACGCAGACGATTCACTCCCGCGGTGATCGTGGATGCCAGTTCGCCAAAGCTGGGCAGTGCGGCGCTTGCGAATCCCGAAGGAGCCGGCGCTACTGTGGGAGTCAAGCCGTAGGCGGGCACGTGCCACGTCCCGCTGATCGTCACGGCCATCGAGCCGACGACGGTTATGGTCGACGACGCAAACGAATACCCCGGAGCGGTCGCCGTCATCGAGTACGTTCCGTCCTGAAGACCGGCAAAGGCAAAGCTGCCGTCGGCATTGGTCAGAACGCTGGCGATTTCGATTCCGTCTTCGCTGGAAAGTGTGACGATGGCCGCGACAGGGGCCGAGGCTTCCGGTTCTGAACCGGCTGCCGCAAGCGTGCCCGTGATTTCGGACGTCGGTGCCGCCAGTTGCAGGTTTTGAACGATCGGGGTGCCGCCGAGCGTTACCGTCGCGGGAGTCGCAGGCACTCCGGTCAGTTCAATGTCCGATCCCTGTTCAGTCGGTGTAATGCGGTATGTCCCGTCCGGCAGCATGATCTGCCAGGCTCCGGACGCATCCGTCGTGACCAGCCACTGCAATTCCGGCAGCGCCGCGTCGTAAATGGCGACCGTTGCTGCGGACACCGGCGAGCCGGAGCTGTCCGTGAGAACTCCGCTGAGCGTCGTCTTCGGGCCGATCGTTTGCTCAATCGAATTCAGCCCGTCGACGATCGTCACGATGCGCTGTGACGTGCCCATCGCGTCGGTGATGCGCACGCGATAGTCGCCGGGACTCAGGTTGTCGAACGTCACCGTTCCCGCAGACGTCGAAGCAACGCGCGGCACCGCAGACGTGTCACCGGCCGGCGACAGGGCGATTGTCAGGTCGGATGTGATCAGCGCCGAAGTTTCGTCGACAATTGTCAGCGTCATCGACGCGGTGGACGCCTGGACATTCACAACCGCGAAACCACCGGCGGAAACAACGACATCGTTCTGCCGCGCGATCGAAGCTGCTTCGCTGAAAAATCTCAGAGCGTATGTACCGGGACTGACCAGCGGGAACACATACAACCCGACACTGTCCGTGATGCTCGTCGCGACGACCTGTCCATCGGCGAGCAGCGAGACTCGGACGCCTTCCAGCGCCGATGTGCCGTTTGTGTCGAAGACCTGACCGAGCACAGCACCGGCTGAGATTTCGAAGTCGATCGCGATCTCGTCGGTGTTGCCGGTTACCGTGAAGTCGTGGCGGTGCGAGCCGTCGGGCAACATCAGTGAGTAGTTGCCCGGAGAGAGCCGATCCACTTCAAACCGCCCATCGGCATCGGTGTAGTGAAGAACAAAGTCGCCGGCCGGATTCACGAGCACCAGCGGCAGGTCGGGCAGCGGATTGAATGCGTTGATGCCGGTCTGAGTCACCGTCCCCTGAACGGAGGCGACGGGATCGAGCGAAACGTCCTGTGTCGTTGTGGAATTCGCAGCAACCGCGATCGATGTCGTCGCTTCCGCGAATCCGAGCGCTGTGACAACTATGTCGTACGTTCCCGGTTCGACGCCCGGAATCGTGAACTGGCCGTTCTCGTCCGTTGTGCCGGCGATGATGATCGTGGCGGAAATCTCGAGATCGACGCCCGCGTTGGCGACGGGCTGTCCGCCGGCAGTGACGGTGCCGGTGACGGTGCCCAGCGTGCTGAAATCGATCGGCAGATTGACGTTCGCCGTTGTCACATTCTGCATGACGGCAACGTTGTCGATGCGAGTTTCGGCGGCGCCTGTAATTCGAGCGATCACGGTCACGGTCCCCGAAGTGACGCCTTCAATCGAGTAGAACCCGTTTTCGTCCGAACGGACGGTGCGAACGTTGCCGTCGAGCGAATCGACGATTACCGTCACATCGGCGACAGGCTGACTGGTCGTCGCATCGAGCGTCGTGCCGCTGACGGTTCCTCCGCTGGTCGTTGCAAGATCGATGAGCCCGGCGACGGCACCGGCGACAACGTCCACGACGGCGGTTGTTGGAATCGCAGTGTCCGTGCTGAATTCAAGCAGATACCGGCCGTCGGGCAGGCCTGCGAATTCGTAAACGCCGCGTTCGTCAACGAAGGCCGTGTAGCGTGTTCCGTCAGCATGTGCGGCCGTGACGGTCAGTGCCTCATCGGCACCGGGCATCGGCACGCTGTCATCGATGGCGACACGGCCGATGATGCCACCGCCTGTGCGCGTGACCAGCAGGCCGAGGTCTGCAACGGCAATCGAAGTGACTTCGACCGACGTCAGGTTCTCGGGCGGCAGGACTTCTTCGAAGTGAACCGAATAGTTGCCGTCGGGAAGATTGATCCAGCGCAGCAGCCCGTCGTCTGCAGCGCGAGCGGCAAACGTTTCGCCGGTGACATCATTGACGGCTCGCGCGAGAACACCGCTTGCCGGACGGTTCGGTTCATCCAGCGCGACCTGTGCCTGCAGGCTGGTCTGCTGGTCGGTGATGCCTTCGGTGAGGATGAACGTCATAAGACTGTTCAAGTCCGCTTCGCCAATGCCGTTGCGAAGTCGGTACAGCGTGGCTCCTTCCGAGAGACGTCGGACGTAGTCACCGATCGTCGAACCGGCGGAGACGAATTCGCCGTCGAAGGCTGCGTCCCAGGCGGCATCCGCCGATGCCGGGCGAATCTCAGCTCGCAGGGCGTCCCAGTCCATCGGTTCCGCGATGTCGGAACTCATCGATGTCGCTTCGATCGTCATGTCCGCGCCGCGGAAACGGAACGGCACACGGACCGTTTGCCCGGGAGCCAGAATTCCGGCCGGTCCGGTGGTTCCAGCGGGACTGATGGCCAGTTGTCGCAGGACATTCGTCGATGGATCACCGTGCAGATCAAGCGTCAGCGGCTGCGTGCTGGTGATCGTGATGATTGGCGAAACCAGATCCGTGTCGCCGATGTTCGTGTATTCGAAGTAGCCGGTGTACAGTCGGCCGCCGCGCAGGCTGCCGGGCGTCACGAGGCGAACCTGCAGATCGCCCGGATTGCCCACGACAACTTCGTACGCCGCCGATTGCGAACCGGACGACGAGCCGTCGGCAACATGCATGTCGTAAGTACCGGGATCGATCCCAACGAGATCGAACGTCGCAAACAAGTGATTCGGATCGTTCTGCACGACAGTCGCCGTGGCAACAACGGACCCGGTCGCGGAACGCAGTGTCACGACGGCGGAATCGGTAAATCCGGCGCCGGAAATCAGCGTGCTGGCCTGCCCGGAATTCGCACCGTGGGCTGGCGTGATTGAATCGACGGAAAACTCGACGCGATGCACCTTGATGTCAAACCCGGTTCCGCCTCCAGTGCCTTCGCGTCCGTGGATCAGAACGTAGTAGCTTTCCGCCTGCGCCGCCGGGACTGTAATTGTGCGATTGAGTTCGAGCAGATTCGACGCGGTGAAGTCGAAGATCGATCGAGTCGGCAGGACAGCTCGACTGACGAACACTTCGGCCTGTTCGTCTTGCTCGAACGACAGATCGAATCGAAGGTCGCCACGACCGTCGGGAACGTCAACGCGATAATAAACGTCCTGACCATTCGCAACGGTGTTGGAAACCAGCGTATCGAACGGCAGCAGCGGCACGGTGGATTCAATCGCGGAAGACGACACGCCGCGATTGTTGGTGCGGTCGGTGTCGCTTACAGAACCGCGGCTGTCGGCCACGACGAACACGAACCAGTCGCCGACGTCGACGCCGGGAAACGTTGCTGTCACGGATTCCGTGTACGAACCGTTTCCGGCGATTCCTCCGACATGATCACCGCGGGCGACAAGCACGTCGTCGGCGTCAAAGGTTGTATCGTCAGAGAGATAAACCGAGTCGGTCCAGGTACCGCTCAGGGCGTTCGAACTCAGATTGTTGACGATGTAAGACAGTGTGAATTCTTCACCCGGCATCGCTGTCGCCGGCAACGTGAAACCCGTGACGTCAACGGCCAGGTCGCCGGACAGCGCCGTCATCTCGCCGTTCAGAAGGACGTTGGTCGGATTCACCGCGGCGCTGAAGAACGGGGCGAGACCGCTGAACTGGCCGATGTCGCCGGTGCGGGAGGCGTAGGTGATGACTTCGTACTGATCGCCTTCCGTCGGGCCGAAGCCGTTCGCGAGTTCCACGTTGATTCGGCCGGAAGTGAAATCCGCGGCGCCGGTGATGTCCAGGTTGCCAAAGTCTCCGCTGGCCGGACGGCCGCCGATCTGGATGTTGACGGTGTTCGGGCTGGCGTCGGTGAAGTCGCCGTTGACGGTGAGCGTGCTGCCGGGGCCGAGCGTTGTCGTGCCGAACGTGCCGAAGTCGATCGATGACAGACGAGCGATCGTCGAGCTTTCGTTCTGAACCCACAGTTCGCCGGTTGCATCGTTGTAGGCCAGAGCGGCCGGCGAAAGTCGCGCGGCGGTGCTGCTGATCCCGGAATGCGACAGGTCGATGTCTCGCACGAATTCGCCGGTGGCGGTCAGTTCGCGGAGGAACTCCACGTTCGAGCCGGCGACGAGCAGGTTTCCAGTCGAACCGATGACGTCGACGTCGCCCCAGTTCAGACTGAAGCCGGGATTGCCACTCGGGTTGATGGAGAACGTGGCCAGTGTTGCTCCCGTGGCCGGATTCACTTCGTGGATGTCGCCTGTTTGGTTGAGCACATACAGCGTCCCGCGGGTCGGATGCACCGCGACGCCGGGCGTGGCTGCAGAAACGGTTGCCAGGGTTACCGTGGCGAGTTCGGCTCCGGTTGTGCTGTCAAGAGCGTAGACAATGGGCGGTGCGACCTGACCGCTGATGTAGATCAGACTTCCGGCAGGAATACTCGTCCCTCCGACATTCAGCGCGACGGGTGTTGCGTCCAAGTCGGAAAACGAATCCGGCTGTGCATCGGGTCGTGGCAGCGCGGGAAGAATCTCGACGCCTTCCGGAGTGAATCGGCGAATGTCCTGACCTGCTCGGATGGAATACAGGTTGCCGCTGGCTTCGTCGACCGCCAGGGCAATCAAACGCAAATCGTTGCGGATGAAGACCTCGTCGACCGGAAGATCAAACCGCTCCGCTCCGTTGGTGAAGTTGCCGGCGGTGGAAAAGTCGCGGCCGTTCTGCAGCTCGAAGACTCCCGAATTGACCGCCAGCGCATTGATGTTGGGAAACGCAGACGCCGTTCCGTCCAGAATGATGTGAGCGGCGCTGGACGTGATGTCGGGCACGGATCCGGTACTGTCCAGGAGCCGCAGCGTCGCAAACGGACCGGCTCGCCACGTGCCGCCGTGCAGCATGTCGTCGCCAATCGCCACGTCGAACTGCTTCGTACGCAGGTCGATGTCCAGTGTTCCCGACTGCACATCCACCGTGCCGAGATTGCTGAGAAACGACGTCGCCGAATACCGAGCGAACAGCCGCGACGTGCCCAGTCCGGCCGACTTCTGCAGCGTTCCGAAGTTATAGAACGTCGAACCAAGATTGCTGAAGTCGACGATTTCCAGATCCGCGTCGCCCCGCAGATCCCACGTTCCCTGATTGACGATATTCACCGTCTGCAGCAGCGTGAAGTGACTGCCGTCCGACTGAATCACAGTTCCGTAGTTGCGAATGTCGGCCCGCGCGCGGACGGCTTCCGGACCATCGATCGTGACGAAACCGTCGTTGATGATCGAGCCGAATGAATTCGTGCTGTCGTTGCCGATCCAGTGAAACATACCTTCGGGGAAATCCAGCCGCGCGGGATTCACGGTATTGCCGCCAATGAACGTCGTGAGTTCCACTCGGCCGGCACCGGAACCGGTGTACGTGCCGCCCAGCGTGATGTTCGCCGGGGCGAATTCGACGACGGCACCGGCTGAGGCGATGAAGTGCCCGCCGGTGCTTTCGAAGCCGAACACGTTCTGGACTCCCGCAATCTGCAGCCGCCCTGACTGGGCTTCGATCGTACCGCCGACCATTGCCAGACCGGAGTTCGTTCCGCCCAGCAGCGATTCACTCGTACCGCCGGACTTGCGGACGGTTCCGGCGTTGACGAGTCGCAGGCGGTCCGTCGTTGTGTCTGTTTCGAAGTCCCACACACCGCCCGCGCGGTTGTCGATCGTTGCCGCGATGCCGCCGCTGAAGACTCCCGAATCGCGATGCCGCAGTGTGCCTTCGTTGACAAGATAGCCGTTGCTGAGCGTCTTCTGATCGCCGCCGGAAAGCGTCATCGAGCCGACATTGATGAACGGATCGGCGGCCGTGCTGACGATCGCACCGCCGGTCCAGTGAAACAGGCCGTCGGAAAAGTCGAACGTCGCATCGCCGCCATTAAGTCGATCGGTGCGCAGTGTGCCGCTCGACAGTTCCACGCGGCCCGCACCAGTGCCGGTCGTCAAACCGGTGAAGTACGCCGACGTGTTGCCGCCGGTCAGATCGAGCACGGCTCCGGTTGCGACGGTGAATGTCGCGCCGTGTTCCGCGACATGGTTGCGATCCGACCCCGCCAGCGCGAGCGTTCCGCTGCTGACATCGACGGTGCCGCCCAGATGATTCACCTGCGAATTCACCGCCACGTTCATCGTCGACACATCCGTCCCGCCGGACTTTCGCAGCGTGCCGCGATTGTTGAAGGTTGTTGTCGCAACAGCGAAGTCGGCGTCGCTGCGGAAATCCCAGACGGCTCCGGCGTTGTTGTCGACGATGCCGCCGCCGAACGTTCCACCACCGTCGACGAAGACCGTGCCATCGTTCACGAACGTACCATTGCTGCTGAGAGCCTTGTGACCGTCACCGCTGAGCGTCACGAAACCGATGTTCGTGAAGAAGTCACCGCCGGGAGCGTCGGTCACAATCGAGCCGCCGGTCCAGTGAAGCAGGCCGTCCGGAAAGTTGAACGTCACGCCGCCGTCGCTGCGGGTGTCGAGTGTTCCGGCGGAGAGTTCGACGCGGCCGTCGCCGCTGCCCGTGAACGTGCCGGCATAGAACAGCGAGTGTGCACCGCCGCTCAGGTCGAGCACCGCACCGGCACCGGCGACAAACGTCGCACCGGTGCTGGGCACATTGTTGACGTTGGCACCTGCTCTAGCCAGCGACAGCCTGCCGCTCGTGACTTCGACCGTGCCGCCAAAATGGTTGACCTGTGTGCTGGTCGTCGATGCGAGTGTCGTTTCACCGGTCCCGCCACTCTTGCGCAGCATGCCGCGGTTGTTGAACGTCATCGTCGAGGTGACGAAATCCGCGTCGCTCTGGAAGTCCCACACCGCACCGGCTTCGTTGTTGATCGTCGTGCTGACGATCAAATTGCCGTTGCCGGTGATGTTGACCGTGCCGTTGTTCGTGAGGCCGCCGCCGATCGACTTGCCGTCGCTGCCGGAAACCGTCATCGTCCCGTTGAGCGTGTACGAGCCGCCGCCGGTCCCCGCGCCGCCAATGTTGCCACCCGACCATTCGACATCGTTCAGCGTCACCGTGCCGCCGCCTTCAACAAACAGCGAACCGCCGTTGATCTGCACCAGTCCGTTGAACGTCGAATCACTGGTGCCGAGGCCGCCACTGGCTTCGATGACGATCGTTTCTTCGCTGGCCACTTGAAAAAATCGCCCAGTCGCTGTCCTCACCGTGACGACCGGATTCGCCGCACCGCGATCAATGATGACTTCGTCGCTCGAAACCGGCTCGCGTCCGAGATCCCAGTTGGCCGCATCGTCCCAGAAGCCGTTCGCATCGGTGTTCCAGGTAATCGTCGCCAGCAGAGTGCGGTTTTCGAGCGATTCAACGGCAGGGGCAGCGGTGAAACTGACACGCCCGGTCGTGCGGGCTTTCCGCCGCAGTGATCTGCGACGACTATCAGTAGGACGACGGCCGATAACGGCATTCTTTGCAAAGCAGTTTCGGAACAGTTCGGCGAGCACCCCGCGGACATTCGGATTTCGCGATTTCACATCTGGCCCCTTTGTTGATTGAGACTGACCTCCGTCAAAAACGTCGGCGCACACATGGTGCGGACAGAAAATGGCAAGATTTCGCTTCGATGCCACGGTAGACTCGTCTCCTCACCAACGTGAACGGCCAGAATTGGCGAATTGCGGCTGCGGCACGATTTTTCGCGAATTCCGATTCACCGATGTATTCCCGGACTGGATTCCGATGTTGGACCGGCTTGAATTCTCCACTCTGATTCAGCGCGTTCGCAGCGGCGATCAGTCCGCCGCAGCAGAATGTGTGCGACTGTTTGAGCCGGAGATTCGTCGCGCGGCTCGCGTACGTCTGTCCGATCCTCAGCTGCGCCGGATTGTGGATTCGATGGACATCTGCCAGTCGGTGTTTGGCCGGTTTTTTGTCCACGCGGCCAGCGGCACTCTGGACCTGGACCGCCCGGAACAGTTGCTGGCGATGCTGGTGACAATGACTCGCAATCGCGTCACCGATCTGGCTCGGCATCAGCAGGCCGCGCGGCGCGATGTTCGGCGCGACACTGGCGGTGCGGGCGGACTTGCGACGCATCCCGACCCTCACCCCGGACCGCTGTCCGATGCGACAGGCCGTGAACTGCTGGCTCAGATTCACAACCGCCTGGACGCGACCGAAAGAGATCTCGCCGACCGTCGGGGCCAGGGCCAGTCGTGGCCGATGATTGCGAAGGAACTCGGCGGAAGCCCGGACGCCCTGCGAAAGAAGCTGGAACGCGCCCTGGACCGCGTCCGGGAGGACCTTGGCCTGGCGGATCCTCCGTAGTCGCGTTCCGGTGCTGCTGCGTCAAACCGAACAAATCGGAACTTTGCGCTTTTGTGTCCGGATGTCATGGCGATTTTCGTTTCCCAGGTCGAAGCCTTCAGGATTCTCCACAATGACGGACAACCTGCTGCAACGTCTGAAACGCGCCTGGGAAAGCGGACAGCCTCCGGATCTGCGCCAGGTGATTCCGGAGTTCGACGCGCTGTCCCCTGATGATCGGGCGATTCTGATTTCCGAAGATCAGCGCCGCTCCGCCGCTCACGGAACGCTGCGAGGCGTGGAGCTGTATCTGACGGAATATGCCGCCGGCATCGACGATTCGCTGCGGCTGGACCTGATTTATCACGAATTCGTGTTGCGCGACGAAGCCGGCCAGGAGCCTGAAGCGTCGGAGTATCTCGACCGATTTCCGCAATACCGGGAGTCCCTGGAACGCCAGTTTGCTCTGCATGCAGCTCTGACCGCCGGTGCGGCCGACGCGACGGTGGAAGCGGATTTCCACGACGTCAGCACGATCGACATCGATCGACATCGGAGTTCTGCGTTCGCTGCCGGCGCGCGTGAACAGCCGCTGACGTCGCTGCCTTCCATCGAAGGGTTCGAGTTGCTGGAACTGGCCGGTCGCGGAGCCAGCGGTGTCGTGTACAAAGCCCGCGATCTGCGTCTGCAGCGCGATGTGGCTTTGAAGATGCTCATCAGCGGCGGACACGCCAGCCCGGACGAAGTCGCCCGTTTGCGGCGTGAAGCGGAGTCCGCGGCACGGCTGCAGCATCCGCGGATCGTGACGATTCATCAGGTTGGCCAGGCCGGCAGTGTTCCGTTTCTTGTGATGGAGTTCATCGACGGCCCGACTCTGGCCGATCTGCTGCGCGACGGCCCGCTGCTGACTGATCGCGCGGTGGATCTGCTGCTGCCGATTGCAGACGCCGTGCAGTGCGCCAACGAACATCAGGTCATTCATCGCGATCTGAAGCCAGCCAATATCCTGCTGAACCGCCACGGCCGGCCGTTTGTGACAGACTTCGGACTGGCGCGCGTCGTCGACTCCAGCCTGAGTTCAACCGGCCATGTAGTTGGTACGCCGCGGTACATGTCGCCGGAGCAGGCGCGGGGCGAACCGGCCACCGCAGCCAGCGATGTGTACGCGCTGGGAGTGATCCTTTACGAATGCCTCAGCGGCCGGCCGCCGTTTCAGGCGGCCACCACCTGGGATGTTTTGAATCAGATTATTCGCCACGATGCTCCTCGTTTGCGGGAACTGAACACCGCCCTGCCGCGTGATCTGGAAACGCTGTGCGCGAAGTGTCTGGAGAAGGATCCGCGGCGGCGATACGACACGGCCGCCGAATTCGCCGGCGACTTGCGCCGATTTCAAAACGGACAGCCGCTTATCGCCAGACCGGTTGGTCGCCTGCAATGCGCTGTCAAGTGGTGCGTTCGAAATCCGGTCATCGCGGCTTTGCTGGGGACCGTCGCGCTGGCTTTGATTTCGACCGCGATCGTGGCGACCGTGTCACAGCGCCGCGTATCGGACGCGTTGACCGCCACAAACAGGTCGCTGGACCGCGAACGCCGCCAGCGCGATGTCGCGATCGCCGCCATGAACGATCTTGTGTATCGCGTTTACGACGATCTCGAAAAACGCGAAGCCAGCGTCGCGGCGCGCGGAGAAGTGCTGCTGTCGGCGATCGACGGACTACAGAAAATTATGGACGACGGAGGTGACCGGGACGACACGCGTCTGACGATGGCGACGGCTCGCAACCGCTATGCGTACATCCTGACTCAGCAGGCTCGCTACGACGACGCGAAGGACGAATACCTGAAATCCATTTCGCTGGCGGAATCCGTCACCGGTCCGCAAGCCGTTCGCGCGCAGGCTCAGTGTTACATCAATCTGGCGCACTTCTTCGAACGCACGGCCGAGTTCAACCGCGTCGAAGAACCGGCCGGTCACGCGATCGGGCTTCTGGATGACCTGTTGAGTCACGATCCGGACGACGGTGAACTCAGGCGGCTTCGATGCCTGGCGATGTACCGCCGCGCTTCCGCTCAGGCCGGAACGAACGATGCCGCTTCCGCTCGCGCCACGGCGCAGGCAGCGCTCGCCGACGCGGAATCGCTGCTGGCCGTCAATCCGCAGCAGCCGGCACTGCGCGAACTCGTGATTGACCTGGCAGGTCATGCGGCTCGCCAGTGCATTTGGCTGGGCGAGGGCACCGCCGCGGAACCGCTGTTCGGGCGAGCTCTGGAGCTGCTGGCTCAGGAAGACATCGAAACCACCGAAGACGTTCAGAAGCGCACTCGCTACTACCAGACGATTCGCGACCTGGCAGACATTCGATTCGCCCGCATGCAGTATGCCGAAGCCCGCGGCGGTCTGGAAAAAGCCGTTGCCGGGCTGAAGAAGCTGGTGGACGCCGAACCCGAACGGCCTGGTTTTCGACTTCGGCTGGCGTCGGCACAGTTGCGTCTGGCTCAGTACGTCATGGCCTCCGGGGAGTTCGAACGGTCGCGGGAACTGGCCGCGCGCAGCATCGAACATTATTCCGTCGCGGTGGAATCCAGCCCGGAACTCGCGGTTCAGCGACTGCAGATTGCGATCGGCTGGAACCTTCTGGCCGGCATCAATCTGCGCGAAGGCCGCACGTCGGACGCTTTGCAGTGCCTGGCGAATTTCGTGTCGAACCTGCAGCCGATTGAGGACGCTTTTCAATTGCAGACGGCTGTCGGAACCGTTCGGGAACTGATCGACATTCTGTCCGGTGTGAGCGACGGGACGACTCACGCAACAGCCGCCGACATTGATCGTGCTCGCCGGGCGTATGAAAACCTGCAGGCCGTACATCACGGCGACTCGGCCGCGTTTGTCGAAGCCCTGCCGCAACTGCGCAGTGACGTCGAAAGCTGTCAAAGTGCGGCACTGAAGCCGGTACTGCTGTCCTGGCTGGCCATCAGCAGCGGTCACCGGTATGCCGCTCTGGCAGCGGCGCCGGACACGCCGGAAGACCAACTGGCTCAGGCCGCCGAAGACTGCATCCAGGCAATTCAGACTGCGGTTGCGGCGGGAGGCAGTGACCCGGAATCTCCCGTCAGCGAACCCGCGTTTCAGGCACTGCGCAACAACAGCCGCTTCCGGGCAGCATTCCCTCCGAAGTAACGCCTAGGCCGTTGGTATCGCTGGCGAAACCGAATGGTCGCCAAGACTACATTCGCCAATGGACCCTGCGAACCCCGCGATAACCTGATCGGAGGGATACAAGTCAGCAAGGTAAGCCGCAGGGGAACAAACATGTACTCTTCACTGTGCCAGAAAGTTAGTGTAGCCATTGCCGTACCATAGGACGAAATGACCTGGTTAGCGCGACCGCCCTGTTGGGGGCTTTGAAATCGGCATTGTGCTTCAGTGGTGGATTGCTTGCGGACGGCGGCTGCGGA
>JAWKUA010000036.1 GCA_041398785.1 Planctomycetaceae bacterium
GGAGTTCACTGACTTTCGCCGGATGCTGGATCAGGCCACGGATGTCGACGCCGTCCTGTGCGCGACTCCCGATCATACTCACGCGGTCGTCTCCGTGGCGGCGATGCGAGCCGGCAGGCACGTGTACTGCGAAAAGCCGCTGACTCATAACGTGGCCGAAGCCCGGCTGGTGGCGCGCGTGGCTCGTGAAACCGGCCTGGCGACTCAAATGGGCAACCAGGGACATTCCAATGACGGTATTCGCCAGACGGTGGAATGGGTTCAGGCCGGGGCGATTGGAAACGTCACCGCCGTGCACGCCTGGGTTCCGGCGACGCGCTGGAACGTCGGACTCAAGGGAGCGCCGACAACGGCAGATCGTCCGCCCGCGGGACTCGACTGGGACCTGTGGCTGGGTCCGCGAGACGACCGGCCCTTCCATTCCACGTATGCTCCCGTTTCGTGGCGCGATTACTGGCAGTTCGGCTGTGGAGCAATGGGTGACTTCGGCTGCCACGACTTGGATTCCGCCTGCTGGGCGTTAAACCTGAAGGCTCCGGATGTCGTGGAAATGCATCCTGCCGGTTACATGGACAAGGACATCGCTCCCTATGGCGAAATCGGTTACTTCGATTTCTCGGAACGTGGTGATCAGAAAGCTGTGCGAATCACCTGGTACAGCGGAGGTCTTCAGCCGCCGCGTCCAGGTGAACTGCCGGTCGGCCTGGAACTGCCGCGTCGCGGAGTCCTGTTTGTCGGCGACAGGGGCATTCTTGTCTGCGGCGGCGCGGGAGGACCGGCGGAACTGTTCCCGGAAAGCCGTCGCGCGGAATTCACTCCGCCGCAACCAACGATCCCGCGATCCAACGGCCATCATCGCGACTGGATTGATGCGATCAAAGGCGGTCCGGCAGCCAGTTCCAACTTTGAATACGGAGCCCGTCTGACGGAAATTACGCTGCTGGGAGTCGCGTCGCTGCGAACCGGCAAACGGCTTGTCTGGGATTACGACAACATGACGGCAAAGGGTGTACCCGAAGCGGAAGTGGTGCTGAACGGCAGTTATCGTCCCGGATGGAAGCCCGCGTAGTGCTTCGCCCGCCAGGCATTGATGGATCGCCCGCGCTCGAGAATCGGCAGAAGCTTTTCGCCGATCGGTGCCCGCGCCGTCGGGCGGCCGGAAACGACACCTTGCGCTGACTGAAACTGAGCCACAGATTTCGCAGATGGACACAGATTTTTTTGCCCTTCCGCGGAATGGGGGTATTGCTGAAGGATCGGTCGATGAAGGCTTGCTGATGTTCGCCGTCATTCCTGCGGAGACTTCGATCAGATCTGACGCTGCGATCCGACAAACTCGCGTTTCCGGTTGCTGATGCCCGGAGGGCAGCCACAACGTCAGCCGGAGCCGGCAGGCTTCCGGAAGCTGGTGTCTCCGCGTCCGCAGGCATGAAGGGCCGACACATGCACTGCGGATAATGCTGTATCGCCCCTCCGGGGCTTTTGCCAGGAATTCCGCACCTGACCGGTGGCTGACGCCACCGGCTGACGTTGTGTCGGCCCGCCGGGCCTGAAACGCTGTTCAAGCAACACCCCCATTTTCCGGATGAGTCGATTGTTTTGCCGTGTCAATCTGTGTGAATTTGCGAAATCTGTGGACAGACCTTCGCATGGCACGCAGCGCGCAGGCTGCTGCGGACGCGTTCCGTCGGACCATCAGCACCTGCTGCCTTGTCCATCGTGTTTCGATGTGTGCCACTGGCTTTGCCAGTGTGTTCAATGTTGCAGAGCACTGGCACGGCCAGTGGCACACGACCCATGTCGTCCCAATCGTGGCGACCAGCCGGTTACCGTGCTCTCTCGGGTGAGTCCGGTCCAGGCGATGACGGGAATCGCAGTTTCGCTGTGCAGCCGCGTTCAGAGCGCCTCTTCACCCATTTCTCCAGTTCGAATTCGCACGACGCGTTCGATGTTGGAGACAAAAATCTTTCCGTCACCGACCTGTCCGGTGCGAGCGGAAGTCACAATGGCTTCCAGAACCTTTTCCAGATCCTGATCCGCGACAATCACTTCCACTTTGACCTTGGGCATGAAATCCACGATGTATTCCGCGCCGCGGTAGGTTTCCTTGTGACCCTTCTGGCGTCCGAAACCGCGGACTTCGGTCACGGTCATGCCGTGGACACCGACTTCGGTCAGGGCTGACTTGACGTCTTCAAGTTTGAAGTGACGGACGATCGCTTCCACGCTCTTCATGGTTGGTTCTCCGGTTGGAATCTGTTCAACGGCGATGGTTGCCTGTGTCGAAATGCCCCGAGGACAAAGCCGCCGGCATGTGAGGTCATGTTCCTGATTTGCTGCGAAGTCTTGCACAGGCCGGGGCAACTGTCATGCGGCGACGAAAACCGAGACATCTCCGGTTGCCGGTCGACGCGATGGCCCGAACGACTGAACGGCTGCTTTACTGAAAAATGTAGCCTTCTTCACCGTGCTGACTCAGGTCGAGCCCGCGGATTTCGTCTTCCGTCGAAACACGCAGACCGATCACCGCGTCCACGATTTTCAGCAGCACAAATGATCCGATGACGGCGATGACCACCGCTGCGGCGATGCTGACAACCTGCGGCACCAGTTGACCGGGGCTGCCATCCAGCAGGCCGCCGCGGCCTCCCGTCACCGCGCTTGTGGCGAAGACGCCGGTCAGCAACGCTCCGAGTGCTCCGCCCGCGCCGTGAATACCGAACGCGTCGAGTGAATCATCGTAGCCGAACATGTTCTTCACCGTCGTACACATGACGAAGCAAAACGCGCCGGCTGCCAGACCGAGCACCAGACCGCCGACAGGAGTCACCGATCCGGCGGCCGGAGTTACGCAGACCAGTCCCGCGACGGCACCGGAACAGGCTCCGAGAATCCCCGCCTTGCCGTCCTTCATGCGTTCCAGCAGTGTCCAGCCAAGGATTCCAGCGGCCGCGGCAAAATGTGTCGCGACGAATGCGTTCACCGCCAGACCGTTGGATTTCAATGCGCTGCCGCCGTTGAAGCCAAACCAGCCGACCCACAACAGACCCGCTCCGATGCAGGTGTAGGTCAGGTTGTGCGGCGGCATGGGTTCCTTCATGAATCCGTGTCGTTTGCCAATCAGCAGAGCACAGACCAGGGCGGAAACTCCCGAACTGATATGCACCACGGTGCCTCCGGCAAAGTCGAGCGCCGGAAACGCGGCCGCTTCGTTCCATTCACACAGCCAGCCGGAGTCGGACCAGACCCAGTGGGCGATGGGACAGTACACGAAGGTTCCCCACAGCACAGAGAACGCGCACATGGCGGAAAACTTCATGCGTTCCGCGAACGCACCGCAGATCAGTGCCGGAGTAATGATGAAGAACATTCCCTGGAAGACCATGAAGATCATTTTGTCAGCCAGAGCATCGGGAGAACCGGCTTCCGCCGACGGAACGATGCCCCGCAGCAGCACGTGATCGAAGTTGCCGACGTACGGGTTGCTTCCGCCGAACGCCCAACTGTATCCGAAGACCGCCCAATAGACGGTCATCAGTCCCATCAGGAAGACGCACTGCATCATCACGCCGATGATGTTCTTCTTGCGAACCAGGCCGCCGTAGAACAATGCCAGTCCCGGACAGGTCATCATCAGCACAAAAGCCGACGACACCAGCATCCACGCGACGTTTCCGGTATCCGGAGCGGCCGATGCGTCGGCGCTGCCTTCCGAGGTCGCTGCGCCGGCGTCGGTTTCAGCGGATGTCGCGACATCGGGCAGGGACTCTGATGGATTGGCGGCATCCTGAGCCACCGCTGCCACTGTCCCCGACAAAAACGCAACCGCGCAGGCGGTCATAAAGAACCTGGTCAGAGTGTTCATCGTCAACTTCTCTCCCGCTCCGGACACATCCCCAGTAACGCGCGCACTGGCAGCGCAGACGGTTCTGACGGATCAAACTGAGAAACGTTTCTCGCCTGTTTCTCGCGCCGGTCGGGCGGGTTGGCCCGGGAATGGAAGTTGGATTCCGGCTGTCACTCCTGAACGCGGAATAACGAATCGACTGGCGATCTGCAACCTGACCGTGCGTCTTGCGAGTTTCGAAAGGTTCTCGCCGCGGGTTTTCTCGTGCCCGGTACGAATTCGGCCGCACGCCGTGGCAATCGCCGGGCGGACGGCAGCGGTTCCAGTCGTTCCCGACCAGACGGTTTCGAGCCCGCGGCATCCGAGTTACCATACCGGCCCTCCTGACGCTTCCCGCCTTTTTTCGGAACAGTCTGTGATGCGAATTCTGCCAGCTCTGGTCTTCACCGCCTGCCTGTTCGCCGCCATGCCGGAACCTGCCGGCGCTGACGAAAAAGCTCGCGGCACGGTCTTTGTCGACGCGAATTCAAACGGAATCCTGGACGCCGGAGAAACCGGTCTGGCGGGAGTAGCGGTTTCCAACGGCCGCGACGTCGTGAAGACCGATGCTGACGGGCACTATTCCATTTCCGTCACCGACGATTCGATTGTGTTCGTCATCAAGCCGCAGGGCTACCGCGCGCAGATGGACGAAAACCACCTTTCGCGGTTCTACTACATTCACAAGCCGAACGGTTCGCCGACGCATCTGAAATTCCCCGGAGTCGAACCGACGGGGCCGCTGCCTTCAAGCATCGATTTCGCGCTGACCCGGCAGGACGAACCGGCCGCGTTTGATGTCCTGTTCTTCGGCGATCCGCAGCCCCGTGATCAAAGGGAGATCGACTATATCGCTCACGATGTCGTCGAGGGCCTGATCGGCAGCGAAGCGGCATTCGGCGTGACTCTGGGTGACATTCTGTTTGACGACCTGAGCCTGTTCGACAGCTTCAACCGGACGATCGGACGGATCGGGATACCGTGGTACAACGTGATCGGCAACCACGACATCAACTTCGCCGCCGACCGCGATGAACTCAGCGACGAAACGTATGAACGAGTCTACGGGCCGGCGTACTACTCGTTCGACTATGGTCCCGTGCACTTTGTTGTCGTCGACGACGTCCACTGGATGTCCGACGGCGAAAAGATGTTCTACCGCTCCGGGCTGAGCGACGCGCAGCTTGATTTCATTCAGAACGATCTGGCGGTCGTGCCGCAGGATCGGCTGGTTGTCGCCATGATGCACATCCCGCTGGTGAAGTCGACTCCCTGGCTGGAACCGAAACGCGACCGTCTGTTCCGAATCCTGGAAAGCCGCGAACACTGTATCTCGCTGTCCGGCCATACTCACCACCACGAACACGTGATGATCGGCGGCGATGACGGCTGGCGGAAACCGAAGCCGCACCACCACATGATCAACGTTACGGTGTCCGGATCATGGTGGTCGGGCAAACCGGACGAACACGACATCCCGCACACGATGTGCGCCGACGGAACACCGAACGGTTACACGATCATGCACTTTGACGGGCTGAAGTACCTGCTGGAATACCGGGCCGCTCGCCGCGAATCGGACTACCAGATTCGAGTCATGGCGGATGAAGTCGTGCGCCGCGAAGACATCGGCACGAAGAAATTCCACGCCAATGTTTTCAACGCCATGCCTGGCGCTGACGTAACCTGGCGACTTGACGATCGTACCGATTGGAACGCGATGCAGAAAGTCGTGGAACCGGATCCTCTGTTCCTGAAACTCTGGACAGAAGAACAGCCGGACCCGGATTCTCTGGCGTGGCGAGCACTTCCCAAACCGATGCCATCGCCTCATCTTTGGCAGGCAGCGCTGCCGGAAGATCTGGAACCGGGCACGTTCACAATTCGCGTCAAAGCGGTCAATCCAAATGGTCAGACATTGCAGGGACAGCGGATTGTTCGGATTGAATAGTTCTTCGGTGCCGCATTCCCTGACAGCCGTTCACACCTGACCGGTGTCGTCGAACCGCCCGGCAAGACCGTCGACGGGACGACTCCCCACGTCCGCAGCACGATTCGCGCGCCGCAGGCAATGTTCTGCGGATTCACGATCGGCACGCCACTGCGAACAGCGAACGCAGCGCGGTCATCGGGGACGGCCGAACGGTGCGTTGCGTCGATCCGGCCGGAGCCTGCCGCGTTTTAGGACCGATCGCCAACATTCAGTGATGAAGTTCAAAATCACCGATGCTTGCGGAAGTTGCGGCTGCGAGAGTTCCAGTTACTTCGATCCTGCCGTTGGGCAATCTCATAGCGGCTGTGCGTGAGACCTGCCGTGGATGGAAGTGGACTCCGCTCCGGCGACGATACATTTCCTGCCGTTGCCGGACAGCGGCACATTCTGCGGTTCGCGTCCGGACGCCGTTTCGACATGCTCGACTTCACAGTCGCCTGACTTTCGGATAGCCCATGAATTCACCCGCTCCCGCATGTCTGAACCCGGCTTCGCCGTCGGAGATTCGCACGCTGGAACACGTGAGGGCATTTATCCACATCGCTCTTTGCCGCCGCGAAAACCTGCTCGAAAACCATTTTCCAATGACGGAACTGGTGCTGACGCAAAACGGTGTGCGATGCGGCATGCAGTTCGTTCTGCACGGCCCCCGCAGCGTTAAACTGGCGGCCGTCTGGGCGGAATCGAAGAACGAGATTCTGCTGTACGACGCCACCGGGAAGCGATTCAGTCGCATTCGACTGCCCAATCCGGTGAAATGAGCGCCGTCGCCACCCGTCAACGGCCTGTCGCCGCCGGGGCATCGGCGGTTTGGCGGATCATGCCCTGAATGCCGTGAATGTCTGAACGATCCGGAAAGCGCAAAAGCCGTCGCCGCCAGCTCCGGACGAGCCACCAGAAGAACTGGCTTGTCGGACGCTACTCCGTTCTGGAAACGCTTCGAGCAGGCCGCTGGCCGGTCGACGAACTGTTCGCTTCTGACGAACTGGATTCCGATTCCGCGAACGAAGTTCTGCAGTTGGCGGCGGACCGCGGCGTTTCCGTCGAAACCGTTTCGACGACCCGAATGTCGCAGCTTTGCCACACCGAACATCACCAGGGCCTGGCGGCTCGGATGGGCGAGTTTCCGTATTCCACGATGGCCGATCTGCTGCCGGAGTCGGGTTCCACCAGAACGGCGGCCGCCAGCGCAGCCGCCGGCGAACGATCGCCGCTGATTGTGATTTGCGACCGCATCCAGGACGCGTTCAACTTCGGAGCGATCCTGAGATGCTGCGATGCCATGCAGGTTGCGTCGGTCGTCATCGGAACGACGCAGCAGGTTTCCGTCACGCCGCAGGTGGCCAGGTCGTCCGCCGGTGCCGTGAACTATCAGCACATCATTCGCGTCGACGACATCGTTCCCGCAGCTCAGCAGATTCGCGACGCGGGTTTCAGACTTGTCGCAGCCACTGAAAAAGCGTCGGCGGCGGCGTGCGAAGCGGATTTGTCCGGTGACGTTGCATTGATCGTCGGCAGCGAAGCGTTTGGAGTTTCCCCGCCACTGCTGGAACTCTGTGACCTGCAGGTTGCAATCCCGATGCTGGGCCATGTCGCATCGCTGAACGCCGCCGTCGCCGCGGGAATCCTGCTGTACGAAATTCGAAGCCGGCAGATGCGAGGATAATCTGGCCGACGTTTTTCGGTGCGTCGGTCCGCAGTTTCCGACGGCCGCACCGCGCAGCTTCTGCGAAGATGCCGTACCCGGACTCGCTGCCAGGACGAACCGCAACGATCCTGGCCGAACACCGAGCCCTGTGCCCGCGACTTTGTCTTCAGCGAACCATGCACGCACGGCAGCGACTTCCGAATCGCGTTATCATCCGGCAAAATGGAAGTTCACAAAACGCCTTCGGCAATTTTCCAACCGAGTCACGGGAGCCAGCGATGACGCACAATTCGGGTTTCTTCCGGAAACTGTTTCAGGGCCGACCGCACATCGCACATGCGATCGCCGTCGCGGCGATGGCCGCACTTGGCGCGTCGTCTACACAAGCAATGGCCGACGAAAAGACCGTCGCCGAACGACCGACGATGACGGTCAAACACTGCAGCGACTTCAAAGTGAACGGCAAAGGTGATGCTGCCGCGTGGCAGACGACGGAGTGGGTCAGTCTCAACCGTCGGCCTCAGGCACAACACGACTACACGGCTCGCATCAAGATGCTGTATTCCGACACCGGTGTGTATGTCCTGTTTGACGGTACCGATACGAAGCTGACATCGACGATGCAGGAAGATTTTGCGGACCTGTGGAACGAAGACGTCTATGAATGCTTTTTCTGGACGGACGAAACTCACCCGGTGTACTTCGAGTATGAGATTTCGCCCTTGGGTTACGAACTGCCCATTCTGGTTCCGAATATGGACGGCACATTTCTGGGCTGGCGGCCGTGGCACTACGACGGCGTTCGCAGAATCCAGAAACACGTGTCAGCAACCGGAGGCAGCGTTGCGTCAATGTCGGAAGTTGAAGGCTGGCGGGCCGAAGTCTTCATTCCCAACGCGCTGCTGGCGCCCCTGAAGAATGTTCCGCCGAAACCGGGAACGAAGTGGCGAGCCAACTTCTACCGCATGGACTATGACGGCGGCGGGAAATCGCAGTGGGACTGGGCTCGCGTCGGTCCGAGCTTCCATGAATTCAAAAGCTTCGGCACGCTGGTCTTTGAGTGACGCCGTCCACCGCGCCGCGTACCACATCTTCGAAGAAGTTGTGCGGCGCAGCCATCGGAAAGCGTTGTGGGACGTTTTGCCGCCATCAGAATTGCGGTTCGAATTAGCCGTCCACGGATTTCACAGATTCACACAGATGGCAGCCTCGGGAGGGCGAAGCTCCTGCTGAGCCGCTGCCGCAACGGACGTCCTCTGGCACACGCGGCTCGGCAGGAGCCTCGCCCTCCCGGACGTTCGATCGCCGTCTGGGTACCACATCTTCGAAGAAGCTGCGCAGCAGCCGTCGGAAAGCGTTGTGGGACGTTTTGCTGCGATCAAACGTTGCGGTCCGAATTGGCCATCCACGGATTTCACAGATTCACACAGATGGTACCAATGGGAGGGGCGAGGCTCCTGCCGAGCCGCTGCCACGATGGGCGTCTTTCGGCACACACGGCTCGGCAGGAGCCTCGCCCTCCCGGACATGCCCTCCCCGGGTACCACATCTTCGAAGAAGCTGGCGGCGCAGCCGTCGAAAAGCGTTGGAGACGTGATGGCTCGATCCAGAATTGCGGTTCGAATTAGCCGTCCACGGATTTCACAGATTCATACAGATGGCAGCCTCGGGAGGGCGAAGCTCCTGCTGAGCCGCTGCCGCAACGGACGTCCTCTGAGCACACGCGGCTCAGCAGGAGCTTCGCCCTCCCGGACATGCGCCCTCTCCGGGTACCACATCTTCGCAGACGTTGTGGTACCGGCGGCGATGCCAATTGCGCCGTGCCGCCGCATCAGAACTGGTCCTCACATGCGGCGAAATACTCACGCCAGTCCTCGCCTGCGCGGGCGTTCACCCCGGCTTGGCAGGGAAAATGCCTGATCTTCCGCCGCTGAGTGGTTTTCCTCTACCATCCCGGTACGGCTTGAGTCTGCACCTATGCTCAACTGAATGACTTTTCCGGACAAAGGATTTTCCGATGGTGGCTGACTGGATGCGGACGTTGCGTGACGAATTGCTGCTTCTGAACCGTGGGGGATTTCAGCGAGCGTACGCGTTGACCGCCCGGCGGCGGAGATCGCGCACCGGAGGGCAGAGGCGGTCGGCGGAGCTGCTGGAATCGCGATTGCTGCTGGCGGGAGTCATCGGAGACGTCACTTCGGAATCGAAGATCAGCGACACGGCCGGCAATTTCACCGCGACGCTCGACAACAGCGATTTTCTCGGCAACGCCGTCGCGTCACTGGGCGATCTGGATGGCGACGGAATTCAGGATCTGATCGCCGGTGCCTATCTGGACGACGACGTCCCGAGCGGAAGCGGGGCGGCTTATGTTCTGTTCATGAACAACGACGGCAGCGTGAGGTCCGATCAGAAGATCAGCGGAACTCAGGGAGGTTTCACCGGCGTTCTGGAAAACGCGGATCGCTTCGGACGTTCGCTGACGAACATTGGAGACCTGGACTCTGACGGCGTCACGGACATTGCCGTGGGCGTTCCCGGCGACGATGACGGCGGCAGCAACCGGGGAGCCGTCTATATTCTGTTTCTGAATTCCGACGGTACGGTCAAATCGCATCAGAAGATCAGCACCACAACCGGCGGCTTCACGGGTGCCGTCGAGAACTTTGACGAATTCGGAAGTTCTCTGGCCTCGCCCGGCGACCTCGATGGCGACGGCGTCTTGGATCTGATTGTCGGAGCGCGGCTGGACGACGATGGCGGGCCGAATCGGGGAGCGGTCTACGTCCTGCTGCTGAACTCGGACGGTACGGTCAAGTCTCAGCAGAAGATCAGCGACACGTCAGGAGGACTGGCGGCGACACTCGGCGATTCCGACTTTTTCGGCAACGCGATGGCTGTTTCGGGCGACCTGGACGGTGACGGCGTCAACGACGTTGTTGTCGGCGCCTACAACAGCGACGACGGCGGCACCGATCGCGGGGCAGTCTACGTGCTGTTTCTGAATTCCAGCGGCACGGTCAAAGCGGAACAGAAGATCAGCAACACGTCCGGCGGTTTGTCAGCGACTCTTGACGACAGCGACCAGTTCGGCAGTTCCATCACCAACATGGGCGACATCAACGGCGACGGAATCGACGACCTGGTGATCGGAGCACGGCATGATGACGACGGCGGCACTGATCGCGGTGCCGCGTATGTTCTGTTCATGAATTCCACCGGAACAGTGAAGTCTCACAGAAAGATCAGCAACACCAGCGGCAACCTGACGGCGACTCTGGACAATTCGGATTTCTTCGGAACATCGGTGGCGAACGTTGGCGACATCGACGGTGACGGGCTGAATGATCTGGCCGTCGGTGCATACGGTGATGACGACGGCGGAGCCTCACGCGGGGCCGTCTACATCCTGCACCTGAATGCCATCCCGAATCCGGGAGTTATCGACGAGACCTACAGGATCAGCGACACAAGCGGCAGCCTGTCAGCCGCTCTGGACAACGGTGACCAGTTCGGCCGCGCTCTGACGAATATCGGCGACCTGGACGGCGACGGAGTTCCCGATCTGGTTGTGAGTGCCATCGGTGACTCCGACGGAGGCAGCGGTCGCGGCGCCGCGTATGTTCTGTTCATGAACGCGGACGGTACGGTCAAGTCCGAACAGAAGATCAGCGACACCGCCGGAGGCTTCACGGGAATTCTTGACGACGGTGACCAGTTCGGAAGTTCACTGACCGCCATTGGCGATCTGGACGGCGACGGAGTCACGGAGCTGGTCGTCGGCGTGGCCAACGATGACGACGGCGGCACGAACCGCGGGGCGATTTACACGCTGTTCATGAATGCCGACGGCACCGTCAAGTCATTTCAGAAGGCCAGCGATACCGAAGGAAACTTCACGGCCGTCCTGGACGATTCGGACTTCTTCGGCAGTTCCGTGACTGGTCTGGGCGACCTGGACGGCGACGGAATCGAAGACGTGGCAGTGGGAGCCCGGCTGGACGACGACGGCGGCATCAATCGCGGAGCGGCGTATGTCCTGTTCATGAACGCCGACGGCACCGTCAAAGCTCACCAGAAGATTAGCGACACAGCGGGCGGATTCACTGGCGGGTTGAACAACGGTGATTCCTTCGGAAACTCGATGGCAAATATCGGCGACCTCGACGGCGACGGAATCACCGATCTGGCGGTCGGCGCCTATACCGACGACGACGGAGGAATGGATCGCGGAGCAATGTACGTGCTGTTCATGAATGCCGACGGCACGGTCAAAGGCCAGCAGAAGATCAGCAGTACATCCGGCAACTTCACGGCAGCACTTGATGACGGTGATGAATTCGGCAGCGCCATCACCAGCCCCGGCGATCTTGACGGCGACGGAATCCCGGACCTGACGGTGGCCGCTCGCGCGGACGACGATGGCGGGCCGAATCGCGGAGCTGTCTATGTCCTGCTGATGAACGCTGACGGCACCGTCAAAGCGCACCAGAAGATCAGCGACACGCAGGGAAATCTCGGCGGAACGCTCGCCGACGGAGATCTCTTTGGCGCGGCACTGACCAGTCTGGGTGATCTGAACGGCGACGGAATCTCCGAACTGGCTGTTGGAATGCCCAACGGCGATGACGGAGGAACCGACCGCGGTGCTCTGTTCATCCTGACGCTGGAAGGCGTCGCTCCGCTGCGAATCACCGACGTCAAAGTTTCCTCATCGCTGTGGGCGGCCGACTTTAAGGACGCTCTCGACGGGCAGGTCATCGGTTCCGGGAAAGGTGTTGGCTATTCCATTCCGACCGGTTCGGCGAGCCAGACAAAGTCCCTTCCCTGGTCCCGAATCGATCAACTGATTGTGACGCTGGCTGATGAGATCGATGAATCGACAGTCACGGCCAACACCAATGTCCTGCTGCACAGCACTTTGGCCGGTCCCGCGATCAGCTCCGTCGTTGTTGACGGCAAGCAGTTGCAGATCAACCTCAGTGCAGCACTGAAGGTGAACGCGTTTCGACTGGAGATCCAGGACACCGTCACCAGCGTGGCGGGACTGCCGCTGGATGGTGATTTCACGAACAATTCGACGTCGCTCAGTTCCGGAGGGCCGGCTCCTGTCGGCAGTCCGCTGAACGATTTCAACTTCCACATTTCCACGAATCCCGGTGATTCGAATCAGGACGGCATCGTCAACATCAGCGACGCCGTTCGTGTGTTCCAGAATTTTCTCGCGCTGCCGGGCGGCGCGGGTTACTCCGTGTTTACGGACATGACCGGCGACGGGATCATCAACATTTCTGACGCGGTTCTGGTGTTCCAGAACTTCCTGTCCCTGCCACCGACGACGTTCCCGGCACTGCTTCTCGGGAGTGGGCCAGGCGGCGGATTCCAGCTACCGGCGACGACCGCTCCGCCCGCAACCGCTCCCGCAACCGCGCCGACTTCGGCTCCTTCGGGCATGGAGCAACCCGGCGGTTCGCTGCTGACCGCCGGTGCTCCCGCAGCGACCGGCGTGCCCGCAGCGGCAACCGGTCAGGACGCTTCGCCCAACCAGCAACAGACGTGGACGGACAACGAATTGTCCGTTCTGGATGAGATCCTTCCCGATGTCTTGAGTTAACGAAGACTGTTCCGCACCTTCCGTCGCGCCGGGTACCGCCTCTTTGCAGGATTCCTGCAGCCCAGCCGCCGGAACCTGCAAAGCACACGGGCGCGATCATCGGGCGGGCAAGGCTCCTGCCGAGCCGCTGCCGCCACCGGACGTCATTTTGCGCACGCGGCTCGGCCGGAGCCTCTCCCTCCCGGCCGCTGCCGCAAGGGGCGTCCTACTGGCACATGCCGGTCAGCGACCGCCGGCCTCGCGCAGCAGAGCGGTGGCGATGTTGCTGTGCCGCGCTTCCTGTTCGGTATCACCCGTCAGCCGGTAAAGCGCAGAAAGTGCCACATGACCTGCGTGATTCTTCGGGTTGATGTCGACCGACTTTTGCAGGGCCTCGATGGCCTCATCGGTGCGATCCAGGTTTTGAGCGGTGACGCCTCGGAAGAACCAATATCGGGCGTCACGGCGGGCTTCGGTCAGTTCGCGAAAGCCGTCGTAGGCGGCGGCGAACTTCTGCTGATTGAACTGCAGTTCCGAAAGCTGAGCGAGCGCGGATAGCCGGGCGTCGGACGGGGAAGCGTCCATCGCGATGGCTCGCGTCGCCCAGACTTCGACCATGTCGTTCCACCCGATGTCGTGAGCAATCGTCGCCAGGCCCGCGGCGACTTCCGCATCTCCGGCTCCCATCCGCCAGGCGTCGTCCAGAGCTTCCTGAGCCGACCGCATCGCCTTTTCGTGGTTCAGATCAGGAAGCGTCAGATACAGATTCAGCCACGCAAGGCCCTCATTGCGGCGCTGGTCGGCTTCAGACAGCGACGTGTTGGGAAGGAACGCGATGAGCTGCGCCGGTGCGTCGGAAGAGTTGACTTCTCCGCCTTCCGCTGACGTGTGGATGCCGATTCGATGATGCGTGAACGCCACGTGCGGCACTTCCGTCGCGGCGGAGGGCATGTGGCATGCGACGCAGGAATCGCCGGCCGCATCTCGCGCTGCGTGATCTTCGCGGCAGGCATCTTCTGCGTGACATTCCAGACACGTCTTTCGGTATTTCGCTTCCGGGGGAAGTGCATCGGCGGCGGGATGCGGACTGTGGCAGGTGATGCATGTCAGCGTTTCCGACTGACGGTAACACTCGCTGAGATGCATCTGTTCGACGTGTCCGACAATCGTCATGTCTTCCGACTGCCGGATCTGGTAGTCGATTCGAAAATCCTGCAGCGGAAGTCCGGGTCGGAAGGAGTCGAACTGTCGACCGCGAATTTCCACCTGAGCCTTGCCCTGCAGATGACACTGCTGGCACACCGCTTCCGAAAGTTCGCGGGAAAGATGCCCGGGATTGACGATCGTCAGATCAGGTTCGGCATCACTGAGGGCAGCCGTCAGTGATTCGCGAGCTTCGACGTGACGTTCTCCCGGGCCGTGACAGCGTTCGCACGTGACCGACATTTCATGCACATTCATGCGAAACGCGTTGTTGCCGATCGATTCCACATGTCCGGCGTGGCAGTAAAGACACCGGGCGGAAACGGCTCTTCGAAACGACGACTGGCCAGCCATGTCAAACCCCGGTGACAGTCCCCACTCCTTTCTCGGAGAGTACCAGGTCAGAGGTGACTGAATCAGAAATCCGTCAAGTTTCGTCAGGAAGCTTTTTCCGAAGTGGCCGCTGCCCATCACGAAGTCGATTTTCACGTCGCGGGTTTCGGTCTGCGCGCCGCTAATCACTGCGGTTTCTGACTGCAGCAGCGTTCCGTCGACGCAGGTTGTCGCATAGTGATACCCGGAAAGCGGATGGTCGATCACGGCATCGGGAAGATCTTCACTGCCTGCGGCGGACATGGACTGGCTGTGTCGAGTCAGCAGGAAGGAACGGTGAGCGTCGCCGTGACATTCAACGCACTTCGCCGTTCCCACCGATTTGACGTCGGGTGCTGTGTTCAGCCACGGCGATGATGACACCTGCGGAAGCGGCAGCGCCGGAACGTCTTCGATCACCGGTGACTCCGGCACGGCCGACACTTCCCGGTCGCTGCGGACGCTCGTTTCCGAGCGCGTCAGAAACCAGATCGCCGCGCCGCCTGCCGACAGCAGCAAGACCAGCGCAAGTGTCCAAATCACCTTCATTGTCGTCTTTCGGTAGCGTTAAGGCCGGCGGCCGATGAGAACGTACCCTCCCGTTTCAACGGCAGGGTCGAAGTTGGATCGCCGTGCAGGCGATCAAACAAGGGGAGGGCGTCCGCCGTGCGCAGGGAGTTCCCCGTGCATGGCCTTCTCCCCGCGATCGAACGCCTGTTCGATCGGCGACCCTCCCGTTGAAACGGGAGAGTGAAGCAAGTGTCGCTCTGCATTGGTCAATTCTCATCTGCCGATCGCCTTACGGCCGGCGTCGTGACGAAGACATTGATGCTGGCCGCGGCGAACGCTGATACTTTTCGCACTTCTTCATGCCGCGAGCCAGAATACCTCAATCTGCCCCGCTCGGGGTATAACATTCCGCCTTCGCGTACCGCGAACGAAGACCGCGGCCCGTGGATTCCGGTGCCGCAATTTACGGTGCGATCCGGCTGCGGAGAAGGTTCGCACGGTCGGGCTCCCCGCGGTGTTCGTAGTATTCCGCCAGCATTTCGTTGGCGGCACGATCATCCGGCGATGTCTGCAGCACGGATTCCAGGTACTGCCATCCCATGGACCGCGAATAATGTTTCATCATCAGCACGCCGATCTGACTTCGAAGTCCGGCGTCCTGCGGATTCGGCTTCAGTTCATTCAGCAGTGATTCCATCTTCACGATCGCCTCGTCAGCCGCTTTCCAGCGAACAGCGACCTCCTCCGCCTGATCGCTTTCTCCAAGCTGAACAAGCACCTGACCGTAGGCGTACAGCGTGTGAGCATCTTCAGGCCAGTCGCGAAGCAGTTCTTCCAGCTTCTGACGAGCGGCAGCCGGGTTCCCGTCGGCCGCATCCGCTTCCGCCAGGGCCAGCTTTGCTTCGAAGTGATTGCTGTCAAGTTTCAGGCACGCTTCGTAGGCGGCGCGAGATTCGTCGCTCAGCCCGAGTTCATGGCAGCATTGTGCCAGTCCCAGCCACGCAGACAGCAGTTCCGGATCATTTTTCGTTGCCGTCTGAAATGCGCTGCGAGCGCCGTCAGCGTCGTTAAGTTCCAGCAGACACTGCCCGAGACGAACCTGCGTTGTCGCTCGACGATCGCCCCGCGCAATGGCGGTTTGAAACGCGGCGGACGCGTCGTCCCATTCCGTCAGCATTTGAAAGATCACGCCGCGGTGGAACTCCACGCGATAGTCATCGGGCGCGTCCTGTTCCCACGCGTCCAGCAGCCGGTGAGCTTCCGGAAACCGATAGTTCAGCCGATACCCGATCACGAACGCTTCGCAGACATCGCGTTCATCAAGTTCGGTGCTCGACAGCATGTCGGGAAGCTGCGGTTCGGCTTCCTGAATCTGTCCCGCGCGAGCGTAGTTCAGCAGCGTTTCCTGTCGCAGCCGATCTGAATCGCCGATCAGCAGTCGATTGTCGTCGAGCGTCGTCAGCGAATCCTGCAGGCGATCCAGTTGCCGCAGCGTCCGCACCATCAGCAGCGTCAGCCGTGCGTCCTCTCCCACGCGCCCGGAGTCCGACAGCACCTGATACGCGGGCTGCAACTGTCCGGCGTTCAGCAGGGCCAGAGCTTTGGTGCGAACGAAATAATCCTGCACGGAAGCGGACTGCCAGATCGCTGCCGCGATCGCCACGACGGTCAGTCCCGCCGCACCCAGCCACAGCAGAGTCGCTGACCGACGGTCTGAACGGCGGGGTGATTCTCCGTCAGAACCAGAGGACGACGGCTCGTCCGTCGCGGAATTTCCGGAAGGGTTGCTCATGGTGCCATTTCAAACAGGCGGTCGCGGCCTTCCACGATGCGAACCACGCGGTTGGCCGGAACGTCGTGAAACTGCTGCACGATTCCCGAAGGCCAGGCCACTTCCAGTACGTCGACGCGTGTGTCGTCGGCCAGGCCGGCGATCATCGTCCAGCCACTGGAGCAATAGTAGCCGTTGCCCGCCATTCGCTGAATCACAATCCGGCGATTGCCAATCCGCAGCCGCACTTCCGCGCCGACGGCCGGCCGCGACGATTGCGTGCCGATCAGTTGCACGGCCAGAAAATTTCCGGAGCCGTTCGATTCGTTCGACAGCAAAGCCGGAGCCCCGTCGAGATGAGTTGTCACGACGTCTTCCCGGCCGTCACTGTTCCAGTCCAGTTTTGCCATGCTGCGTCCAAGGCGGGCTTCGGAACCGTATGTTCCCAGGCAATCCGAATTCTCCAGTTGGAAGACACCGCTGCCGTTGTTTGTGTAGAGCTGCGGAGCCATCTTCCAGGGAATGTCCATGTGCAGAAAGTTATCGACGTGGCCATTCACAATCAGGATGTCCGGGTCGCCATCCAGGTCGGCGTCGACGAACTGCGTGCCGAATCCCAGCATTCGCCGCGACGACGCTCCCAGCGACGCGGTGTCCGTGCTGTCGCGAAAGAAGTGTCCGTCCAGGTTTGTGTACAGCGTGTTGGTTTCTTCGTAGAAGTTGGTCACGAACAAGTCGATCCGGCCATCGCCGTTGACGTCGCCGGCGGCGATTCCCATGCAGGCTTCGATGCGGCCGTCGCCGCTGGACGCGACTCCCGCCGGACCGCCCATTTCCGTAAAAAGCGGTGAATGATCGCTGCGTTCATCGTCCGGCTCGAGCAGACCGCCAAGCAGCAGATGATTCGGTGTCATGTCGTTGCTGATGAACAGATCCACCGCCCCGTTGGCATCAAAGTCCGCGGCGACGATCCCCAGTCCGCGACCAGCCTCCGACGGCAGACCGGCGAATTCCGTGACATCCCGGAACGTGCCGTCGCCGAGTCCCTGCAGCACTCGATCGCCCGCAGCGTCGAAGAACGTCGGCTTGCAGCCTCGGATGAGCTGTTCGGCACCGCTGCGGCAGACTCGTGTAAACGGTTCCTGACCGGCCACGTAGTTGACGTCGTAGAGATCGTCGATTCCGTCGCCGTCGAGATCCGCCATCAGGCAGCTTGTTGTCCATTCAGAATTGGCCGCCGACGGAAGAAAATTCGCTTCGTCAAATGTCCCGTCGCCGTTATTCAGCAGCAACCGATTCGTCCCGATCGCGGCAACATACAGGTCGGCAAAACCGTCGCTGTTTATGTCGCCAACCGCCACACCCTGGCCAAACGCGTGATCGTGCGGGATGGCAGCACCAGTGACATCCGCAAAACGGTCGCCGACGTTTCGATAAAGCTGGTCCTGACTGCGAGGATCGTCCGGCAACTCCGGCCAGACGCTGCCCTGCACGAACAGCAGATCCGGACGCCCGTCGGAATCCGCATCGATGACGGCGACTCCGCCGCCGAACTGCTGATAGATCCACAGGCCGTTTTCGGGAGAATCGAATCCTCCGAAATAGGGAGTCGTCAGCCCGGTCTGCTGACTGACATCGCGAAACCGGATGGATGCCGGCACCGACTCCTCACCATCGTTTCCGGAACTTGTCGGTGACGGAAGGTCCGGCCACTTCACATCGAACGTCAGCGCCGCCTGCAGTTCTGCGTCGGCCTGCTGAGCCCCCGCCAGCATTCGCTTCCGCGCGGCCTGTGCTCGCTGTGAGGCGACGGACGCGTGCTCGGGATGCTGTTGCGCGACCAGAGTCCACCAGGCATATTCTTCCTGCGGACGATTCAGTTCACCAAGCAGCGCGGCGACTCGCAGTTTCGATTCCGCGGTGGAATCACCGAACAGAATGTCGTGCAGTCTTCGTTCCAGTTCGTCCAGACGCAGCGCGCGTTCGCGCAGGACGGCGGCCTGCGATTCAGCGTCCGTTTGTGAAAGCAACTGCGCAAGCTGCTGACAGGCCGCTCGATGATTCGGATCCAGTTGGATGGCGGTGACAAGTTGTCCGGCCGCGTCGGCTGGCAGAGCGTTGCTGAGGGAAAGTCTCGCCAGCACGTACTGCGTGTCCGGATGTTCGCGCGCTGACCGCGGAAGCTGGTGTTGCCAGTCGGCCAGTTGCTGCCAGCGTTCGGTCTGCAGCAGCATCAGCCCGAGTCCCGCCCACGCTTCGCGATTCCGAGAGTCCGCATCGATGGCCTGCTGAAAGTGGTCGATCGCTTCGTCCGGCTTCTGACGGAACTCGGCCAGATATCCCAGACCTGTCAGCGGGCCGGGACCGGATTCGATCACGATGGCCCGGCGCAGCACCTGTTCGTCTTCCAGCAATTCCAGGCGGCTGCCCAGCATGACAAGTTCGTCCAGGTGAATTCGTCCGGTGTCCAGCAGTCGGCGCAGCAGTGGCTGTGCTTCCCAGTGCCGGCCGTGAGTCAGCAGCAGCGTCGCCAGTTCTCGAATGGCGAATTCGCTGTCGGGCCGGCGATCAAGCTCCCATCGCAGAAACGCTTCGGCCGATGAATGCAGACCGGCGGCGATGAATTTCGAAATCGATCTGTCCGGAACGGCCTGGTCGGGCGATTCCGCCAGCGACAACAGCGTCGTGTAGAACTCGGCCGCTTCAGGAAGCTGGTTCCGGGCGGCAGCAGCGTCCGCGGCAATCCGCAGCGCCGACGGGTTTCGCGGTTCTGTTTCCAGAATTCGAGTGGCGAGTTCCGACGCGGCTGCCGGATCGCGGTACACATTGCGTCGAGCAACCGCAAGCTGCTGTTCCAGCGACGGGGAGCGAAACCACCAGACGGCCGCACCGCAGGCAATCACGACAACAACCGCGCCGGCGATCAAACGGGACATGACGGATCGGTGACCCCGAAAACAAAAAAAGCCGATGGGAAGCATGCCTTCCCATCGGCCAATCTTACGCAGCGAACTCAGGGTTTAGAATTCGCCGACGGTTTCACTTCCGGCTCGGGTACCCAGAGCACCCCAAACGCCGTATGGGCTGCGTCCGCCGACCGGTCCCGGATCGGGAGCGGTCTTGCTGCCGGCGTCGATGTTTTCTGAGATGAAGCGGCAGGAGCCGTCACCCAGAAGAACCTGAACACCACCGGTGTGGCGGCTCTGTGCCGAATAAATGCCCCAGCGACCGTCCCAGCCGTCTTCTGTACAACGTGGTCCGTTGGGAGGCAACACAGTGCTGAACCCGGTCATCGACGTGTTGGCGTCGTTGTACCGGTCGCCAGACCAGCCATAGTAAGTCGTTCCCGGCAACCACTGACGTGTGTTGTTCGGGTCAATCTGTGCCAGACAAAGGCTTGGGTTTGTGTCCGTGGCGGAGACCTGAGCCGTGCCGCCAAGCACAGACAACGTGCCGCCGTCAGCGCGGACCAATTCCGACATCAGCAGCGTGTTGCTGCTGCCGTCGATACAGTCACGAAGACCGAAGCAAATCGCGTACGTGAACATGCCGCGGTCCGGTGTGAGCGATTCCTGCACACCGACGATGGAGTCGCCGCAGGAGAACGCGTAGTTCGTCTTCGCACAGGGGCTGCGTCCGCCGTCCCAGCCCTGATACGGCTGTCCGTCAGATGGGCACAGATAAGCGGGAACCTGCGTACGCCATGGCGTGTAGGCGGTTTCCCACGGATATGGTCCACCTGGCTGCCAGGTGATGCCGTTGAATGTTCCGCCACCCTGAATCTGGTTGTACAGCGGAGCCTGTTCCATGTACGGCAGCAGCGGGACGAGTCCACTGATGCGTCGCCAGTTGCCCTGCTGCGACTGCGGCAGGTCGCCGCCGTCGGTGCCGCCCTTGCCGTAACAGAACACGCCAAAGACGTCGTGGTAGTTGTGCAGTGCCAACCCAAGCTGCTTCAGGTTGTTCTTACACTGCGTGCGGCGAGCCGCCTCGCGCGCCTGCTGCACAGCCGGCAGCAGCAGCGCAATCAGAATTGCGATAATTGCGATCACGACGAGCAACTCAATCAGGGTGAACCCCAACTTGAGCTTTCGACGCTTTCCAGACACCTGTTCCATAAGTTACCTCCTTCGACGGGAAGAGTAGAGAAATTGCCTGAGCGGCAAGTACACGACGGGATTGCCAGAAAGGCGGGGTGCAGCGGCGCGGTCAAAATGCAACCGCTATGATTAGTGAAATTGCCCCCCTTGCGATCATTCTGTGAAATTGTCGCTAAGAATTCAATGAGTTTGCACCCAGGAGTTCACCGAAACTGCGATGTTCCGGCTATTTGTTGTGACTTTCATCACAAACGGAGACGTGGTTAACGCAGATTTCCGACGGTTTTCCGTCTCCGTCGACCGTGTTATTCGGGAATTCGCCAGAATCGGAGCCGCCCGCCGTGCTGTGACAGTGCCACGGCGCTTCCCGCAGGAACCTCGGAGATTTTCTGGCGGGAACCATCCGGCCACGCCACAGACACAACAAACGGCCCGCGGTCGGTTCCCAGTCCGAAGCTCAACAGACTTTCGTTGGCCGCCTGAAAGCCTCCTCCACCGACAATTTTCATCCGCAAAAACTGATCGGCGTTGTCTCCGATTCCGGTCACGGTGACAGTTGCACCGGAGGCCGGTCGAGCCGCCTGTTCACCCACCAGTTGAATCTGCAGCCAGTGGCAGTCCGTTCTCGTGGCGTTTTCCAGCAGGCACGATGCTTCGTCCAGCAGGCCAACCACCAGATCCTGCTTTCCGTCGCGATTCCAGTCCATAGTCGCCAGGCTTCGGCCAACGTGTCCGCTCGTGAGAAACTCGCCTGTCAATTCCACGGGCAGAAAGCTGTTCCCCTGCCGATTTCGAAAGAACTGCATCGGCATACGATAGGCCACGCCGTCGGCAGACATGTCGTCAATGTGTCCGTTGGCCACCGCCAGGTCGTCGAATCCATCCAGATCCAGATCAATCGGCTGCGTGCCGAAGCCCAGCATCGAAAGACTGGGTTGAGTCAATTGAAGCGAATTGGTCCGGTCCACAAACAGCCCTGGCGCCATGCCAAGGTACATCGTGTTCGTTTCGTGCAGAAAATTTGTCACAAACACGTCCGGGATCCGGTTGTGATCAAAGTCGGAAACGGCGACTCCCATGCACGCCTGCGGTGCTCCGAACTCGCTGACCGCCACGCCGGCCGCGAACGCATGTTCGATGAATTGAGGCGTTTCGGTTCCGTCGGATGTGCCCTGATTCAGCAGCATGAAGTTCGGTACGGCATCATTCGCGACAAACAGGTCGATGGAACCATTGCCGTCGAAGTCCGCGGCGACGAGCCCGAGACCTCGTCCGTCACTGTGAATGATGCCGGAAGTCTGCGAGACGTCCTGAAACGTGCCATCGCCGCTGTTCAGCAGCAGTTGATCGTCAGCCGCCGCGAAATCGCCGGATGCGCAGCGTTTCAGTTTGCCGTTTTCGTGACAGATGTCCGCGGCCGCGTCTTCCAGCGACAGATAGTTGACGACATACAGATCGTCCAGGCCATCGGCGTTCAGGTCCGCAAACACGCAACTGGTTGACCATTCTTTTCCCCGGATGTCAGCGCCGGAGGTGGCGTCGGAAAACGTGCCGTCGCCGTTGTTGCGAAGCAGGCGGTTTTGTCCCACGTTGGCGATGAACACATCCGGAAACCCGTCGGCGTCGATATCGCCGATGGCGATACCCTGGCTGAAATCCGTGTCACCGGCGCCGGCCAGCGGCGTGACGCTGGTCAAACGCTGTCCGCGCAGGTTGCGGAACAACTGATCGCTGACGGGAGGTTTGGTGGCTTCGGAGTTCACCGGCCATTCGCCGCCCTGAGTCATCAGGATGTCGGGCCAGGAATCGTGGTCGAAATCAATGATCCCGCAGCCTCCGCCGTTGGACTGCACCATGCGTCGCCGGAGTGACGTCGCCGGAGAATTCACGTACCGGAACGCAAAGCCGATTTCGTCGGCTCGCCGCACGAACTCGATCGCGTCCGGCGTCGGTTCCGGAGCAGCAGCGTGAGCGACCGCTCGCGGCTCGGGAAGCGGCAGCCGGCTAACGTCAATGGACGCCAGCAGGTCTTCCACAAGCTGCCGCTCGTCCGACGCCGTCTGCAATTCGGATTTGAAGGAAGCCGCGATGCCCGGTCCGAAGCGTTCTTCTCCCAGCCGAATCCAGTTGGCGGCTTCCGCTCGCCGTCCCGTGGTCAGCAGCAGCGGAACAATCTGCGCCAGCGTTTCGCGAGGCTGCTTGTCGTCGTACAGGTCATCCAGCAGCAGTTCGATCTTCCGGAAGTTTGCCGATCGTTCGCGACACGCGGCCGCCGCTTCCGAAGCTCCAAGCTGATCCAGAGCGATTGCCAGGTGAGTCGTCGCTTCAGCAAACGCAGGTTCCCGCGACACAGCTTCCGCATATCCTCGCGCTCTTCGTCCCACAGGGCCTGACGTTCCGCAAACAGGCCCTTCAGCATCCAGACGGCGGAATGTTCGCGGCAGGCATCCGGCAGGTCCGTGTACCAGTTCACGAACTGCGATTCGTCTTCGTCGATCAGAATGCTTCCCAGCGCGACCTGAGCGTCGATGCAATCGGGATATCGTTCCAGCACGAACCGCAGATCGTTCGCGGCCCGAGCCGTGTTCCCGTCGACGATTTCTTCGCGAGCCATCGCGATCAGCGGCAGACGGTCGTTTCGAAGAGTCGACATGTGATCCTTCAGCGAATCCGGAAACGCTCGCTGCCGCGACGGATAGCCGTAGTTCAGTACCTGGTCGAAGTCGGCGGTGTTGGAATCGACTCGCTTCTTCAGCAACTCGCGGGATTCCAGCAGCCGCCCTTCGGTGCGCAACAGGATTTCCAGCCGACTCTGCGCCAGACCGTTTTCGAAATCCAGCGACATCGCCTGGCGATAAGCGTTTTCGGCGGTCGACAACTGCCCGATCTGAACGGCGGCTTCTGCGAAGTAAACCAGATTCTGCGATCGCGGCCTGTCTTCATCCGTCCAGTCGATGGCCCTCTGATAGTATTCCATCGCGTCGGCAAACCGCTCCTGCCGCGACGCCGCTTCTCCGGCGATCAGCGCAGCGGCGGCGTTGTCTTCGTCTTCGATCAATGCCGCAGCCAGCTCTTCCGCCTGAGCAAACCGGTGTGCCCGCAGGGCGATCCTGGCGGCTCGCAAACGTTCCGCAGAACTGAGCGATGGAGTCATCATCTGCCAGCACAGGATCGCTGCAATGGCGGCAAGCAGCAGCACGGGAGGAAGATACTTTCGCAATGACAAATCTTTCGAGCTGCCGGAAGTCCGTGATCCGATGATGCCGCAGGTGGTCAGAGAAAACGTACGATTTCCGTTTTCGTGCGACAGAAAACGTGCCACATGTTCCCGCGGACCGGGAAGCCTGATCGTAGGCGAATCGTTCTCGCACAACCATTCTTAACCGCGTGCTCCAGCCCCCTGTTCTCGTTCCGCGGCTACCGGCTGCAGTCTCGTTCCAGGGCTGGAGCCCTGGAACGAGTCACTTGCGGGGCGCGATGACTTTGGTGTTTTCTGTACGATCGAACGCTTAGACTGCCGTCAGCACGCAGCAGCGCCGGTCGCAATCGGCTGCTTGCTTCGCGGAACTGTTCGGCGCGTCTTCGACGGTTGGGAAGAATTCGATGAGCGAACCTCTGCATCTCACCGCTGCGCACGCCGCGGCATCCTGCGTGATCAACGTCACCGGCCGGACGAACCGACTGTCTCGCGCGCTGCCAGCTCAGTGCCGGCGATGGATGATGGTCGGCGCGCTATTGACCGCAACAGCGGTGCTGCCGGGCTGCGGCGGGGCAAACACCGTTGAGATTCCGGAGAACCCGATTCCGTTCCCGGGCGCTCCTCAGGCGGTCGAGGACCCCGATGCGAAACACGTCTCCGTGGCCGGCGAAGATCCGGAGCATCAGAGTCAGGAACCACCGAACGACGCGCCGGACTCCCGCAACGAATAGCAAGCTCCGAAGCAGCTCCTGACTTTGTGTCGTTGTGCCTCTGTGTGAGACCCGGTCCGATCGCGTCGCAAGCCGGAATGCGGAATGTGATCTCCCGGATCGGTGTGTGATCTTTCGAGGCCCGGAATGCTGGAATGGGCCAGGATTAAAGCGCGGTCGGGGTTCTCTCACAGAGACACAGAGGCACGGAGGAATCTCTGACCTTTGTGTGAGACCAACGCTTTCGCGGGGCGACGGTTCTCGGACGACGGCCGGATCGTAAGGCGAGAAGGCGCGTTGCGTTGTCCTGCTATTTCGCCGCGGCAACTCTTGGAGGCGCGTCGAGCGGTGGTTCCACGATTCCCATGGCGTCGAAGATGTCGCCGACGCCCGGTTTGAACACGTCGCCCACCAGGATGTCGACCATGTTTGACTTGTACTGCGGATTGTCTCGCAGAAACGTCCCGAAGCTGAATTCCGGAGCGTAAAACGCGTACACCAGCTTGCGGAAGTTTTCGAGCCCCTGCCGGTACAGCGGCTGCCATTGTCCCAGCCGAGCCGCCGACACATCCGTTCGTTCCAGAGCATCGTGGATGGCGTCGGCCGCGAATTCTCCGCCTTTCAGAGCCAGAAAGACACCGCTGGAATACACCGGATCGATGAAACCAAACGCGTCGCCGACCAGCACCCAGCCGTTGCCGGATCCTTTTCGAGAATAGTACGAAAAGTCTTTTGTCGTGAAGAAATCGGTGCAGCGTTCGGCGTCGGTCAGGCGGGATTTCATCGCCGGACAGCGATCGAGTTCACGCTGATAGACGGCGGACGGGTCTCCCGCATCGCCGCCGAACATGTAATTCATGCTGCCGGTGCAGCCGATGCTGACGACGTTGTCCGGCAGCGGGATGTACCAGAACCAGGACTGTTTGCCTTCGGTCTGCATGATAAGCGTCGCGCCTTCGTCGCGTCCGGAATCGCGGCGGGCGTTTTTCCAATACGTCCAGATCGTTCCTTTTCGCAGATGAGGATCGCGGTCGCGTTCGTTGCGCCGGCTGGAAATGAACGACGTCTGTCCGGTGGCGTCCACGACGACTTTGGAGGCGATCCGCCGTTCGGTGCGGCCGCCGTCTTCATTCAGCAGCCGACACTTCACACCAACGGCGGTGTCGTCTTCGAAGATCACTTCGGTGACGTGCGCCGAGGTATGGACGACGGCTCCCAGTTCCGTGGCGCGGTCCAGCAGCATCTGGTCGAACGGGCCTCGCACCACCTGCCACGTGACGCTGCTTTCGTGGGAGTTGTATTCGTCGAAATAGAACGGCGCCGATTCCTTGATGCCGTCGCTGACGAACTGCACGCTGTATTTGCGGGGAAACGCCGACTGTTTCAGCCGTTCGATCAGGCCCAGTCGTTTCAGCGGCCAGTAGGTTTCGGGAATCAGAGATTCTCCGACATGAAACCGAGGCAGTTCGGCGCGTTCCAGCAGCAGAACACTGTGCCCGTACTCGGCCACCAGTGCGGCCGTCGTGCTTCCCGCCGGGCCGCCGCCAACAACGATGACATCGTAGCTTTCGCTGATGGCGGGAAGATAATTGACGGGGACATCTGGATTGATCTGGATCATGGAACCCGGACTCTGCGAGCGTACCTGGAAGCGAATCGAAGTGCTGCCGGAATGATAGTCGAATTCGGTTCTAGTCCAGTGGTGCGGAGATTTCCAACAAATCGACAGCGGGAGCACCGTTGCAGAAAATTGTCGCCATGCGCCCGAAGGTGGCTTCGCCGACCGGCATCTGCAGATAGCGGCTCAATCCGGGTCCCGCCGTGAATTTCAGGATGGCACCCAGATCGATGTGCCGCAGAACGTTGTGAGCGATTAACACGCGTCCCAGCGGAATTTCACCGGATTCGATTTCGCGGCGGACGGGTTCCGTCACATATTGAAAATTGAACCGGACGATGCCGAACTGCACGGGAACCGACGTCCCGTGGCGGTTCAGCAGGATCTTGCGGCAATAGGTGTCGTCGACGTAGCGGGAATCGATGACGGCAACGTCGACGGAACAGTCGTGGTACGATTCCATCGTCACGGTCATGTGATGTTCGTGGACCAGCATTCGCCGGTAAGGTTCGGGAGTCGCTTCGCGCGGCACATGTTCCGCCGACAGGTAAAGCGGTTCGCCATCGGGTTCGGGAAACAGCGAACACAGTTGTTTCAGTTCAATCAGCGGATTCACGGGCAGCGGATTTCACGGCGGGTGGAGATTGGCGAGGCGACGTCAGATCGGCGGACGGTCGGTTTGGCTGCAGCCACGGGAATCCGGTGAAGCCCCTGCCGCAGGAACGAAACTCGACGACCGGTCGGCTATGTGTACCGGACGGATCTGTGTTCTTCTTCGAAGTATTCGGGCAGCAGACTATCAACCTGCAGCAGACCTTTGCGAGTCAGCCGGATCTGATCACCGTCGACGACCAGGTAACCGGCGGCCTGCTGGTTCCGAAACGGATCGGCGAACTCTTTGAAGATGTTGACGCCGTACTTCCTGTTCAGCCGTCCGCCGTCGACCTGACCTTCCTTCATCAGCAGCACCAGTTCACGGATCAGCAGTTGATGAGGCGTCGGCCGCAGCGCGCGGTTGACCGGCAGTTCCCCGCGGCCGACGGTTTCCATGTAGTCTTCGATCTGATCCAGATTCTGATAATGCACTCCCTGAAAATGCCCGAACGAAGAGACCCCCGTGGCGATCAGATCGGCTCCCCGAAACAGATTGTCCCGATAGATGAAGTGATCCGTTTCCGGGTTGCGAACCAGTTCATTGCCGCTGGAAATGTGATAGCCGGCCTGCTGCAGGCGGTCGATGGCTTCACTGACCCAGCGGCGTTTGGTGGGCCAGTCGGCGACGGGAGAATCCAGTCCCTGCTCCTTCATTTCCCGCGAATACACCGTGTTGAACGGCAGTTCCATCTGATACATGGTGATGTTGTCCGGCTGCATTTCGATGGTCTGTTCGATGCAGCGGTGCCAGTTTTCATCGGTTTCGCCGACCATGCCGGCGATCAGATCGATGTTGACCTGTGGAAACCCAACCTGCTGAATCCAGCCGTAGGCTCTCATCACTTCCGGCGACAGGTGAGCACGTCCATTCTGTTCCAGAATGCTGTCGTCGAAGTTTTCGACTCCCAGGGAAATGCGGGTGATGCCGATGTCCTTCAGCGTCTGAACCTTCTCCAGGCTAAGCGTGCCCGGTTCGCATTCAAACGTGACTTCGCGGGCATTGTCCCATGTCACGTGTTCGCTCATGCGTTCCCGCAGAGACTGCAGTTGCCGCGAACTGAGATACGACGGAGTGCCGCCGCCGAAGTACACGACACTTAGTTCGCGACCGCCGACCGCCGGTTTGCGGCTGATGATTTCGATCTCACTGATCAGCGCCTGAACGTAGTCTTCGATCGCTTTCGCGTTCTGGTTGGTGTAAACGCGGAAGTAGCAGAACTTGCAGCGCTTGCGGCAGAACGGAATGTGAATGTACAGCCCCAGCGGCGTCTGGCGAGTTTCCGTCAGCGGCCGTTCGAGCGCTTCGAAGACATCCGGCACGTGTTCGCCGGTCCACAGCGAAAACGGCGGATAGTTGGAAATGAAATAGCTGCCGACTTCCGTGGTTGTCGCCGTGTCTGCCGCGGACATGTCGCGTCCACCTTCTGCTGAAAAATCAAAGTAAATGTCGAAAACCGGGCCGCCGCGAAAATCGTCCGGATCGCGCTGCGTCACTCCTTCAGGCAGCGCTGTCAAGCACTGTCACGTGATATGACGCAACTGGTTTGGTGATCGGTACCGTGGAGTCCGGGGAACCTGCAACTCGCAACGACCTGGCCTCCCGCCACGGGTCAAACGATTCAGAATTCATGCCGGTTTCGCCTTGCCGTTTCGCCGGTGATTATCCGAAGCACCGCAGACGACCGTTCTGGTCATCTTCGCCGACCACCAGACAGCCTTCGCCGATGGCGACTCCGGCAGTGATCGCCTTTCCGGCGCTGAACTTCCAGACCTCCGATCCGTCGTCGATCGATACTCCGTAAAGATTTCGGTCCGCGGATCCGAAGAACAGCCGATTGTCGACGACTGCCGCGGAGCTTTCAATTCGCGCATTCGTGGAAAACGTCCAGCGGCCTTCGCCGGTCCGGCGGTCAATCGCGTGCATCAGTTTGTCGTGGCTGCCGACCATCACCAGATCATCCGTCACTGCGGCCGACGCGTAATACGGCATCGGCCGGTCGCCCGTGTATCGCCAGGCAATCTCGCCGGTGCGGCAGTTGACGGCCAGCACGTCGCCGTTGTGAGTGCCGACATACAGCATGTCGCCGACGATTGCCGGTGACGCGATCAGGATCGACTTCAGCGGCAGGTCCAGTGTTTCCATACCGTTGCGGACGTCGATGATCCGCAGGTGTTCATCACATCCTGACACGAATGTCAGGTTACCCGACAGTGCCGGTGAGCAATTGATGCGGTCATTCGTCTGGAACTTCCAGACCTCTTCGCCCTGCTTCGTCAGGCAGTACAGAAAGCTGTCGTGAGACGCCAGCAGCAGTTCATTTTCGTACGGCGTGACTCCGCCGGCGATTTCTCCGCCGGTTTCAAACTTCCACATGCCGCGGCCGTCGGTTCGACTGACGGCGTGCAGCGTTCCGTCTTCGTCTCCCGCATAGACCGCATCAGCCGTGACCAGAGGTGCCGCCTTGAATCCCGGCGCGAACGCTTTTTCGTCCGGATTCTCGATCGAACGGTACTTCCAGAGTTCGCGGCCGGTATCGCGGTGAAAGCAGTGCAGATAGCCTCGCAGCGCGGGAGCGTAGACGTGTTCGCCGGCGATCGCACAGGTGGCGACCCAGCCGTCGCGGGAAACGACTTCCCATTTCAACTTTGGGTTGTCGGTCAATTTGGTGTTTGCGATTCCCCGCTGCTGCGGACCGTTGCGGAACGATGACCACGCTGACGCCGCCGGAGTTGTCAAAGCGGGCGGATCGTCAGCTCCGATTCGCGGCGTCGCAACGGCCGTCAGAGAAGCACTGGTGATCGTGATCAGAGCATCGCGGCGACTCATCGACATGGGCGTTCCTTTCGAAGGTCCGAACCGGCGGCACACCGTCGAGCCGCCTGGTACTCTGTGTTGTGAAACCTGCGTGCCGTCACGCAAACGTCGCTCCGGCACGCTCGACACCACGCATTCCGCACAATGCGGTCGACACGTCCCGATCCGGTCGATTCACTACATCGCATTCCGATAGATCTGAACGTAGCCGGTCGGATTCATTGTTCGCGGATTGAAGGTCCCCGTCCACTGTTGAGCGGCTTCTTCGGAAAGTGTGAGCAGCATTTCGTCGGAGATCTTCGGTTTGACGGCTTGAGTCAGCGTGGTGGGAGCTCCGGCCAGCCGGACCAGTTCCGTGAATCCCGACTGCAGGCTTTCGACCGCGTCGTCAACCGAATCACCAGCGTCGCTCCAGCCGGCGGCGATGGCCAGTTCCCGATACAGCGGACCGACCTCTTCCGCGTTCCATTGAATCACGTGCGGCAGCAGCAGTCCCACGGCATATCCGTGAGTGGTCTCAAAGTGAGCCGACAGCGGATTGGCTGCGGCATGGGTGGCTCCCAGCATGCTGTTTTCAATGGCCGCTCCCGCCAGGTGAGCACCCAGTTGCATCCGGCCCCGGGCGTCGATGTTTTCCGGTTCCTGCAGCACGACGGGAAACGCGCGGCTGAGCAGTGACCAGGCGTCCCGCGCGAACATCTGGGACACGAAGTTGCGTTTGGTGGTGACGTAACTTTCGATCGCGTGAGTCATCGCGTCGATGCCCGTTGCCGCCGCGACGGCTCGCGGCATTGTGACGGTCAGTTCCGGATCCAGGATCGCAACGCGGCACGCGGCCTTCGGATCGCCGCACGCCATTTTCATGTGAGTCTTCGCGTCGGCGATCACCGCGAACGACTGCGCTTCGCTGCCGGTTCCCGATGTCGTCGGAACAGCGATCATCGGCAGCATCGTCCGGGACGCTCTTCCGACGCCGCGATAATCTCGCATCTGCCCGCCGTTGCTCAGCAGGAAATTGGCTCCCTTGGCGCAATCCATGCTGCTGCCGCCGCCCAGCCCGACGATGGTGTCGATGTTCAGCGACCGGGCGAATTCGACGCAGCGGTCCACGTGTTCCGTCGTCGGATTCGGCGCCACCTGGTCGAAGACAAACACCTGCAATCCGGCAGACGTCAGGTTTTCGACGGCGTGGTCAAGGTGACCGGCGTTTTTCAGTCCGGAATCCGTCACCAGCAGAATTCGCTTCGCCGAAAGCTCCGACGCGACGCTTCCCAGCCGAGCGAATGCACCGCCGCCATAGACGACTCGCGTCCGCGGCTGGTAATCAAATGCGGCAGCCACAGTCGGCAGGCTCGCCGTCGCGAGCGATGTAGGAGTGGCTGATTGCATATGCGACAGATTGACGATGCGGGCGGCTGGAAAAATGCAGGCGGGTTGAGTCTGCCGACAGATTGTAGAGCCGTCCAGCACTCAGGCTCGCAAGGATAATCAGATTCCCGCATTCCGGCCACCGAACGCCACCGACACGCCCTCCCGGACCGTCCGTCTCACCGGCTACCACATCTTCGCAGAAGTTGTGCGGCGCAGCCGTCGGAAAGCGTTACGAGACGCGCTGCCGCCATCGAACGTCCTCCGGCGCAACCATCGGGAGGGCGAGGCTCCCGCCGAGCCGGTGCCGCAACGGACGTCCTCTGGCCCACTTTGGCCCACGCGGCTCGGCAGGTGCCTCGCCGTCCCGGACAGGCGATCGCCGGTTCAGAACAGGCTGCGGCTGTCGTCCGGGGCTTTTCCGCTCGCGCGATGGATGCGGTTCCGTCAAAGTCTGTCGTTTCGACGGAGCCGTCTGCGGTCAGGCGAGTCACCAGTTCTATTCGCCCCTGCGGCGGCGTCGAGAATGGCGTGGCACCGGCGCAGCAATTTCATGCCGCGTTCGAACTGCTGCAGCGATTCTTCCAGCGGAGCCTGCCCGGATTCCAGCAACCCCACAATGTCGCTCAGTTCCGACATCGCCGCTTCGACCGTGATCTCGGAATCCTCGCCGCTGGGTGAATCGGGTTTTGACTTTTTCTTCGCCATGTTCACCAAATAGCAATGTCGTCCAATTAGGCCTGCGGAAGATGAGAATAGACCCTCCCGTTTCAACGGGAGGGTCGAAGTTTGATCGCCGTTCAGGCGATCAAACGAGGGGAGGGCGTCCGCGCAACGGGAGTTCCCAGTGCGTCACTCTCCCCGCGATCGAACGCCTGAACGGCCTTCGATCGGCGACCCTCCCGTTGAAACGGGAGGGTGAAGCAATGGCCGCTCTGCACTGGAAAATTTTCATTTGCCGAACGCCCCAATCATCACCGGTTCGCAAGTCGCCCGTTGATTCGTGCTGCGCGTCTGGTCGACCAGTGTACGGAAATTGACCGTTGCGTGGGAATCGTGCGGCTCGCGGTTTCCAACGGCCGCAACCGGGCTTCGGAAAAAACGGCACGCTGTTCTGAACGGATTGGCTGTTCGGCCACCGATTCGACCAATCGGGAACGTCGACTTCGTTGTGCGGGCAATTCTCGTTCCTCCGCCGGAAATTGGCGGGAACGGCGGTGCTTGCAACGAGTAAATTGATCTGTCATCTTGGCCGAGCCGTTGTCGCGGCATGAACCGTGTTTGCAGACCGGAATGTTCAATGTTGCCGCAGGAAACCGCGGTGTCCCGGATTCTGTTCCTGTGATCTGTGGATTTCCATGAGCAGCCAACTGATCGTCGACACGCGAGTGACCGTGGAAACGCCCGAAGGCGTCGACTTTCGGTTTGTGATCGCCGGACCCGGCAAGCGCGGCATGGCATTTGTGATGGACACCGTTCTGGTGACGGTTGTCTCCATCGCGATCATCTGGCTGGTGTCGATCCTGATGGCCTTCAGCGGCACGGTTTCGGGAGCGATGATGGGAGTGATCCTGCTGGTCATCTTCGTCGCACAATGGCTGTATCGAGCCCTGTTTGAAGCGTTCTGGAACGGACAGACTCCTGGAAAACGATCGGCGGGCCTGCGAGTCGTGCGGACGAACGGCACACCCATCGGCTGGTTTGAAGCCTTCGGCCGCAGCGTGCTGCTGGTTGCCGACGGGTTCGTGCTGGTTCCCGTTCATCCTGACATTCCGCCATTTATTCCCACTTACAGCGTGGCGCTGCTGTCGATGTTCGCGACGGCTCGAATGCAGCGGCTGGGCGACATCTTCTTCGACACAATGGTGATCGACGAGTCGCGGGAATTCATCAGCCGCGCAGCCGGCGTGACTCACGGAATTGAGCCGATCGCGCGAACCGAGTGTTCCGGCCGCTACCATGTTCCGGAACGAACTCTGGCCGTGATTGAGCGGCTGTTCGAAGGCGATCGCATCATCACCGACGGACGCCGTGAAGAGATCGCTCGACCACTGTCCTCCGCACTGCGGCGGCAACTGGGGTTTGCCGAGCCGCCCGTTGATCCTCGCAACCCCAACACGTATTTTCGAGACGCGCCGGTGCAGCACACGGCGTTCTTGCGGCGCATTCTGAAGACGTTTTCCGAAGACCCGCGCGAGAAGAAGACAACCGACCGCGATGCCGCCGCGGCGCAGGATTCCCTGGATCACACCGCGATTTCTCACATCGCCGAACGATCCCGGCAGAATCGTCGTGAACACAACCCGTTCGCGCAGCCGGGCAGGGCTTCCGCCGTCGGAACGAATGCAGCCGCGTCCACCGTCGCAGCAGCGGCAATTCCGCCAGAAGCCGCGCAACACAGCGGCGAACCGCGGGACGGAATTCAGTCGCTACAGGAAGTCGCCGACGAAGACACGTCCCGTGATCAGCCGCCGACAGGCAACCGTCCGGAGGATCTTCTGTGAATCGCGAACGGTTCATCAAGCAGCGCCGCGGCGACTGGCAGCAGTTCGAAGCTCTGCTTCAGCGCATGAAGGGTTCCCGGCTGGGCCGGTGGAGCGGTCGCGACATCGGCAACCTGTCGCGACTGTACCGTTCAATCTGCTACGACCTGTCGCTGGTCCAGTCGCGTGAATGGGGAGCCCGGCTGGAACAGTACCTGAACGACCTGGTCGCTCAGGGCCACAACTGCCTGTACCGGTCGCCGCCGCGATCGATTCACGGAGTGCTGAAGTTTCTGGCCGAAGATTATCCGCGGCTGCTGCGAGCCAGGAAGGAGTTTTTCTTCGTGGCGCTGGCCCTGTTTGTGGTGCCGTTCCTGGTATCGATGATCGTGGCGACGATCGACCCGGTGCTGGCCGAACAGCTTGTCGACAGGGTCGTGATGGAAGAAGCCGGTGAAAGCTATGAGAAGGATTTCTACGAGGACGGCGACGTCAGCTATGCCGACCAGCGATCCGCGATGGCCGGCTTCTATGTGCAGCACAACGTCGGCATCGCGCTGCAGTGTTTTGGTCTGGGAGTCTTCTTCGGCGTGGGAACGGCGGTGACGCTGTTGTTCAACGGCATCGCTCTGGGCGCGATTACGGGCTTCATTATCAACCAGGGACATTCCGACCGATTCTTCAGCTTCGCGATTTCGCACGGTTCGTTTGAACTGACGGCGATTGTCATTTCCGGAGCCGCCGGGCTGCTGATCGGCTGGGGCATGATTCATCCCGGCAACCGGACTCGCATGGAATCGCTGCGGTACCACGGTCTGGAAGCGATCAAGCTGGCCAGCGGAGCCGCCGTGATGCTGCTGATCGCCGCATTAATCGAAGCCTACTTTTCGCCGATGCCCGGAATTCCTCACGCCGTCAAGTATGCGGTGGGCACGATGCTGTGGATCCTGGTGATCGCTTACCTTGGATTCGCCGGACGGGAGGCTGATGCGGCATGAAGGTGGAAGACTGCATCGTCAGTGTCGAACGACGCTCGCTGGGCGGCTGCCTGGACCTGGCGTTTGTGTTCGCTCGACATTTCGCGGCTCCGATTGCCCGGCTGACGCTGATGTTTGCGATTCCGTCCTGTGCGCTGGTGTGGCTGCTGACCAGTCGCGCGACGGACATGCTGATTCCGTCCATCCTGATCTTTCTGTTCTTCAATGCTGATGAGCGGTGCTTTGGTGGCCAGTATCGGACCGCAGGTCTTCGGCGTTCCGATCACGACATCCGCCGCGCTGAAGGGAGTGCGCAGCCGGTTGTTTTCGTATCTGTTTCTGACTCTGGTTGCCCGGTTTCTGCAGATCTTCACCGGGTTCTGCATGGTGCTGCCGTCGGTGTTTGTCACGGCATACTTCGGACATCTGCCGGAAGTCATGCTGCTGGAACGCACTCGGTTCAGCCAGGTCACTCAGCGGCTGTCGTGGCTGGGTAAGGGCGGCGGCTATTCGCGAAATCTGGGTCGGCTGGTTTCGCTGCTGGTGTTCTGGGGTATCGCCAAGCGCCGGGATTTTTCGCATGATCGACATGCTGAGCGATACGTTGTTCAATTCACCGATCTTCTTCAACACGATCTCCAACAGCCCCGACATCGCCGACGCGCTGATGGGAAGGCTGATCGACGATCCCGGCGTGCTGACACTGCTGCAGGTTTCTCTGTGGATTCCGTACCCCGTCATTCGGCTGGCGTGGTTCTTCTGTTACCTGGACCAGCGGATTCGCAACGAATGCTGGGATCTGGAACTGCAATTTCGAGTCGAAACGAACCGCCTGGAGGAACAGGCCGCATGAACAGAATGCCGGCGCTGATTATTGCTGCCTGCCTGCACTGGGCCGTTTGCGCGAACGCCGCCTTTGCGATCGACGTCAGCCAGACGGCGGAATCGCGTCTTCTGCCAATCGGCGGCGTGCAGGCGCTGACGCTGGCGCAGAACGACCTGCCGTCCGAACAGATTCGCGACGCCGCTCGTCGAGTCATGCAGCAGAACGAGTACCGCTCAGTGCGTCGGCGAGTCCTGGAGAACATTCCGGAAAACGACGCCGACAAGGGATTTCTGGAAGGCATGACCAGCAGCATCGGCACGGCGATCGGCGACGCCATCGACAGCGTCCTGACCTGGTTTTCCAGCCTGTTTTCGTCCCGCCGCCAAAGACCGAATACGCAATCGGTCAACATGCCATCCAGCGGGCTTTCGATCGGTCTGTCACAGGTGCTGTTGTACGTCGCCGTGATCGCTCTGGTGGGAGCCGCCATCTGGATCATCGCCGCAATTGTTCGGACGTCCGACGGGCGAAATCATTCCCGGGATCGCAGCTTTTTGAACACGGAAGAAGATCTGGAAAACCTGAGCGTGCCTCCCGGCGAACTGGCCGCGTCGACCTACGAATCGCGAGCCCTGCAGTTTGCGGCGGACGGAAACTTTCGCGCGGCGATTCGCGAACTGCTGCTGGGCAGCATGAGCTGGATTGAACGAGCGGGGCTGATTCGTTTCCGCCGGGGACTGACCAACCGCGACTATGTGCGCGCCGTCTGGCGTCAGGAAGTTCGTCGCGACGCGTATGGCGTGACGGCTCTGGAATTCGAACGCGTTTATTTCGGCCGCCGTGATGCCACCGAAGAAATGTTCCGGCACTGTCTGACCTCCTTTCAGAAAGCCTTCCGTGAAGAAGCCGCGACGACTGCAGAAGTCTGACACCTGCTGGCTGCTGGCCGCGGCGGCTCTGGTGCTGCTGCAGTTCTGGTGGCTTCCCGGCGACCCGGGGACTCCCGACGATTCCTACAGCAACGCCATCGAGGGCAAACGCGGGCTGTTCGAAACGCTGCACGACCTGTCAACCGCCGGCGTGCTGCCACCCGTTCGACGAGAATCGAACCGGCTGATCCCGGACGGCAATGCCACGCTGCTGGTGCTCAGCCCCGATCGCTATCCCAACACGCACGAACAGTCCGAACTCGCCACCTGGGTCTACAACGGCGGCACACTGCTGTTCGCTCCGAACTGGAGCAACCCGGACTGCTCCGTTTTTCAGCTCAGCATTTCCATCCAGGCTCAGCCGTATTTTCAGCAACAGGCCACCGTCAGCCCAACTGCCGCGCCGGGTTCTTCCGGTACGACTCCCGCTGAAAGTCCGGCGACAACCGGCGACGCGGTTGAAAGCGGAAACACCGCTGCTCCTGAAACGTCGATTCCTGCAGAAGCCCCGGAATCCGGCACTTCACCGGAACCTCCCGCTTCGGAAACGCCGGCGGTCGATGCTTCGGCCGCGCTTCGGAACCTCCGCTTCGGAAACGACCGCTGAGCTTGCGCCGGCGGTCGATGCTTCGGCCGCGCAGTCTGCCGCAGCACCACCAGGTACTGCGAACGCCGAGGATGACGAAGACGACATTGATCTGAACAAGACCCCCAGTCTGCTGCCGAAGCAGGGAACGGAAGCGATCATCGAAAACGCCGACGAATCGTCCGTTCGAGTTTCCGAAATCGAATCCAGCAGCACGCTCGTCCAGGGTTCGGTTCCCTGGCGAACGCGAGCCACCATGACGACGCCTCCCAGCCGCGCGACAACGCTGGTGCAGGGACCGTCCGGCGAAGTTCAGGCCGCTTCCTGGAAATACGGCAACGGACTGGTTGTGGTGTCCGCCAGTCCCGATGTGTTTTCCAATCGAGCCATGCTGGACGAAACCCAGGCCGAACTGGCCGTGCGGCTGGTGGAGTACGCTCACGCGGATCACGCCGGCAACAACCGCGGCGGCGCGACGATCGTCGTCAGCGAATTCCTGAATTCCACCGACTCGTACCGCGGAACGGCCGTGCTGATGAGCCCCGGGCTGCGGTCCGGAACGCTGCAACTGATCCTGATCGCGATGCTGGCCGGCTGGTATGGATTCCATCGGTTCGGTCCGCCCGTGAAGACACAGAACCTGCAGCGCCGCAGCCTGACCGACAGCGCCATCGCGGTCGGCAATCTGCAGTTTCGCTCCACCGGATCGGCCGAGTCGGTGCGCTGTTACACCGAATATCTGAAAAGTGTGCTGCGGCGACTGTTCGGCGGCACCGTCAGACTGGAAGATTTCACCGCCGTGGCTCATCGCACCGGACTGTCACCGGAAGAAGTGCAGCAGCGAGTCACCACGGCGGAAGATCTCGGAGCCAACCGACACACCAATCCCGCGCGAGCCGCTGCCGCCATTCGAGGACTCGCGGACCTGCACGCCCGGCTGACGGGAAGTTAAGACGTCGCTTCGAAACCCGCAAGACAAAAATCACCGCCTGCCTGATCCGGCAGCAGTCAGACGGCGGCACTCTCAACTCTCAACTCTCAACTCTCAACTCTCAACTCTCAACTCTCAACTCTCAACCCTCAACCCTCAACTCTCAACTCTCAACCCAGCGTCCGAACCTCATGCAACTCACAGACGTTTCGAATTCATTCAACGCGGCCGTTGAGCAGATCGGCAAGGTGGTTGTCGGTCAGATCGAGCTGGTCGAAGGCGTGCTCGTAGCGCTGTTTTCCGAAGGCAGCGTGCTGATTGAAGGCCCGCCGGGACTCGGCAAAACGCTGCTGGTCAACGTGCTGGCGTCGACGGTGTCATGCAGCTTTCGGCGAGTTCAGTTTACTCCCGACCTGATGCCGTCCGATCTGACCGGACACAGCATTTACGACATGAAGGACCAGGTCTTTCGTTTCAATCAGGGACCGGTATTCACCAACATTCTGCTGGCCGACGAAATCAACCGCTCGCCCCCGAAAACTCAGGCGGCGCTGCTGGAAGTCATGCAGGAACATCAGGTGACCGTCGACGGCACGACGCACCGGCTGGACAGCCCGTTTCTGGTCATCGCGACTCAGAATCCGATCGAACACGAAGGCACGTACCCGCTTCCCGAAGCGCAGGTCGACCGCTTTATGTTCAAGTTGCTGGTCGACTATCCGCCTCATGCTGACGAAGTTGACATCCTGCGGCTGTATTCTTCTGGACGCGATCCGCGGCATCTGAGCGACTTCGGTCTGCAGCAGGTGATGAAGGCCGAAGACGTCGTTGCCGTGCAGGAAGCCGTGAAGCAGGTGATCGTCGAAGAGAAGCTGCTGAAGTACATCGTGGACATCGTTTCGTCCGCGCGAACGTGGGGTTCGGTCAGCGTCGGTCCCAGTCCGCGAGCGGGAGTGAACCTGCTGATCGCCGCGCGAACGCTGGCGGCGTGCCGGGGGCGAGACTTCGTGACTCCCGACGACATCAAGGAACTCGCGCCGTGGGTTCTGCGGCATCGCGTGCGGCTCCGCCCGGAAGCGGAAATCGAAGGCAGCACCGCCGACGAAACCGTTCGCCAGATCATGGACAGTGTTGAGGCACCCCGGTCGTGATTCCTTCCCGGCTGCTGATTTTCTTAGCGCTGATGCTGGCTCTGCCACTGATGTTCGGCGGTCTGCGCCGAGACGTGGCCGATATCGCGTTGCTGCTGAACGTCGTGCTGGTCGTGGTTGCGGGAGTCGATCTGCTGATCAGCGGAGCACCTTCCGATATCGAAGTCGAGCGCGAGATCTCCGATGTGCTGAGCGTCGGAACTCCCAACCCCGCTCGACTGGTGCTGCGCAATCGATCCCGCCTGCCGCTGACCGTGAATGTTCACGATGACCCCGGCCCGCTGTGCGACACTGACCCGGATCGTATGCCGCAAACCGTGGCCCTGAACCCGTGGAAGGAAGCCACGGTCAGCTATTCCGTCACGCCGCTGCGCCGCGGAGCTTCCGAATTGCCGGCCGTGCACATTCGCTTTCCGACAACACTGAAACTGTGGACGCGGCACGAAGTCCGGCCGCTGAAGACTCCCGTGCGGATTTATCCCGACATTCGCGCTGTCTATCGCTACGAACTGATGGCCAGCCGTAATCGCCTGGCGGAAATCGGAGTTCGCATGCTGCGAATGCCCGGCCAGGGACGCGAATTCGAACGGCTGCGGGAATACCGCTACGGCGACGAAATCCGCCAGATCGACTGGAAAGCGACCTCCCGCCAGAGAACTCTGATCAGCCGCGAATTCAACGTCGAACGCAATCAGAATCTGGTGCTGATGATCGACTGCGGCCGGTTCATGCGCAACGAAACCGACGGCATTTCCTACCTGGACCGCGCGCTGAATTCCGCCATCATGCTCAGCTATATCGCTCTGGGGCAGGGCGACAACGTGTCGCTGATGGCGTTTTCGAATCGCATCGAACGCTTCATTCGCCCGGTCCGCGGCAAGCCGGGAATTCAGACAATTCTGCGTTCCACCTACGACATCCAGGCATCCACAAAAGCGGCCGACTTCAGCCTGGCTCTGGAATACCTGGCCATGGTTCAGCGAAAGCGAGCCCTGGTGATTCTGATCACGTTTGTGACCGACGAAATTCAGCTTAGCGTGATCGGCGAAAGCCTGAAGCTGCAGTCGCTGCCCTATCTGCCGATGTGCGTGCTGCTGCAGGACGTTGGTCTGCGAGCGATGGCGGACCGGATTCCCGCCGACGACATCGACGCCTTCCACACCTCCGCAGCCGCTCAGATTCTGACCGGGCAGGCTCAACAGGTCGCCGCTCTGCGCGACAACGGAGTCATGATGGTCGATACGCCGCCCGACCTGCTGACCGAGCGGCTGATCAACGAATACCTGAGCGTCAAGATGCGGAACCTGATGTAACGCATTTGACGCAGTCACAGGCTCGCCGCGGACGATCGAATTCCTGCCCGGCCGGAATCAGCGGATTGCCGCCGTTCAGTTTTCTTCGGGCGAAATCTCTGCCTCCGCCGCCGCTTCCAAAGCAGGCTCGTTTGCCGGTGGCGTGTCTGTCGACGATCCCAGGTGGAGTTGATTCAGCGTGGTTTCGAAGAACTGCTTTGTGATCTCTTCCACCTGCTCCGAGGCTTCCGCGGAATTGACGGTTCCGCGCAGGACGACGCTGTCCTTCAGATAGACGACCTGAATCTTGCTGTCGGGAAACAGGCTTGCCAGAAGTTCCTGGACCTTCGCGGATTGCTGAGTCTGGACACTGTCTCTCGCGGCGCCGACACCGGGATAGGCTGATACCGCACCGGGATAGCCGCCGGCACTCATGCCGCCTCCCATCATCATCGGTGACATCCCCGAATCGAAGCCGCCACTGCCACCGGCATAGCCGCCTCCTGGATAACCCGTGCCCATACCGCCGTTGTCTGCGGATGCTGCCATCATCTCCATCATTGACGAACCACCGTACGCGGCGTCTGAAGTTTCGGGGCGACTCTTGCCGATCTGTGCCGCGAGTTCGCTGAGGGTCTGACTTTGTCTGGACAGACTCTGCTGCAGCAACTGGATGTGCTGAGTCAGTCCGGCGACGCGCGCACTGGACTCTTCCGCGATGTACAGCATGGCGAACATCCCGACTCCGGCCGCCAGAACACATGTCGTCACGGCCGCGATCCTGAGTTTGCGATTCATCATCTGCCCTTTCGTCGAATCCCACCAAAGTCGTCTCGCGAGTTTTCCCGGATCGCCGAATCGGTCCAGGACGCGAGTCTCTGCTCGCCGTTCGTCACCGTCCCGCAGCAGTTCACGATTCATGGAACAGGTCAGGTGATCGGCCAGTTCATCCCGTATGTCGTCGCGCAGGTCCGCCGGGTCGTCCGGAGCGGGCTGCGGCAATGCCATGTCAATTTCGTCATCCCATCGCATAAGCGTCTCCCGGCAAAGCGCCCAGCACTCCGTTGACTCCGCGAGCAAAGTCCAGCCACGACTTGCGCCGCTGATCCAGCGACTTCTTACCCGCCGCCGTAATTCGATAGTACTTGCGTCGCCGGCCGTCGTGTTCCTGCCAGAATGATGTCAGCAGCTTCTGACGTTCCAGACGATGCAGCGCCGGATACAGACTGCCTTCCTTCAGTTCGAAGGTGCCTTCCGAACGACTGAAAACCTGCTGCGTGATGTCATAGCCGTAGGACGGCCCGGCCGAAATGACTTCCAGCAGCAGTAGATCCAGAGTTCCCGCCAGTTGTTTCGGGTCCATTTCAGTGCCCTTACCTTGCGTGTCTATGCATATGTGTAGACTGTCGATGTATGCGTGTCAAGGATTCCTCGGAAGCTTTGCCTGACGCCCCGAATTCGGGCGACGCGGTGCTATTCGCTGCCTCCCGGTGGCGGGCGGCTATTCGCTGCCTTCGGGCGGCGGGCTGCTATCCGGCCAGTTGCACAAACAGCCGTTCCAACTGCAGTCTGGGCTCGACTCGACTGCCGCCCTTCAGGTTGTGATCCGCTTCGACCAGCCACTGCAGCAGTTGGCAGGCTTTGTCGTAGCCGATTCGCCGCAGGTATTTTTCGGAAGCGGCAACCGCGCCCGGGAACACGCCGGCAGTCCTGAGAGCGCCTGGCAGGTCGCGGGTTTGGCGAGCGATCTCCGTGGCTTCGGCGTACTTGCGGAACACAAAGGTCACGCCGCCGAGAATTTTGATCGGGTGTTCGCCGGAGACGATCAGCTTGTCGAGATTCTCAATGGCAAACGCCACGTTTCCGTCGCGGACGGCGTCCAGCATGTGCCACGTGGTTTCCAGCCGCCAGCCGCCGACGACTCGCGTGACGTCGTCTTCCGTGATTGTCTGGTTGTCACCGACCAGAGCGGCCAGCTTGGCCAGTTCCTGCTCCAGCATCCCCAGGCTGTCTCCGGCCAGTTGAATCATCAGCGCCGCGGCGGAGGGAACCAGGACCTTTCCGAATTCTTCCGTCGCTGATTTCTCCAGCCACTTCAGCAGTACAGCGCCGGTCAGAGGAGTGCATTCCACGGCAAGACCGGTCTTTTCCACGGCCTTCGCCAGCTTGGTATTCTTCGGCCACGACTTCACGTCCAGAATCAGCAGCGACGCTTTGGACGGGTGAGCGACGTACTTTTCGAGTCCCGGACGGTTGTCTTTGATGAAGTCGTCCGCGTCGTCGATCATGACGATTCGCTGATCGCCGAACATCGACACGGTCAGCAGTTCGTCGACCACGCTGCGCAGATCGGCATCCTTTCCGGGGACCCGCGTGAGTTCCACATCGTCGCCGCCGCTGAAACCGGGAATCCGCTTCAGAGCTTCCAGCTTCAGGTACCGCTCACTGCCGTACACGACCACCACGGGAACGTGGCTGTAGGCGTGTTTTCGAGAAAGGAAGTCCGTGGCATGCATTGAAAAACAGCTTCAGCTTCACCGTTGCAATCTGAAATCTGAAATCTGAAATCTGAAATCTCAGATCTCAGATCTCAACCCTCAACTCTCAACTCCCCCCACCTAACGATCAATCAGTTTCAGCGGAAACAGGTCCGACGGCACGTGCTGTTCGGCCATTGTTTGTTCCAGCCGCGCGACGACGTCGGGGTGTTGCCTGGCCACATCGTGTTGTTCACCGATGTCCTCGGCGATGTTGTACAGTTCCGTCCTGACCGTGGCGTCCTGCTGATTGCGGCGGTTCAGATTCTGTCGGACGGCCTTCCAGTTTCCGACTCGAACAATTTGCTGACCGCCGTAGCCGGCGAATTCGCGGTACAGGAACGGGCGTTCCGGTTGTTCCTGTCCCAGCAATGTCGGCAGCAGGCTGATTCCGTCGCAGTCAGCCGGAACCGTGTCAGCCGCATCGACGGATTCCAGAATTGTCGGCAGCCAGTCTTCAAACCCGCTGATCCGGCTGCTTTCGGAGCCGGCGGCGACCCTGCCGGGCCAGCGCACGATGGTGGGGACGCGAATGCCGCCTTCGTATAGCGATCCCTTCAGTCCGCGAAGCTCGCCGACGCTTTCGAAGAACGTGTAGTCGACCTCCTGATCCAGGTGAGTCGTGCCGTTGTCGGAACTGAAGACCACCAGCGTGTTGTCGGCCAGGTCGAGTTCCTCCAGCAGATTCAGCACGTTGCCGACGTACCGGTCCAGGCGGGAGATCATCGCCGCATAGGCGGCTCGCGGCGTGAAGTGCGGCGTGTAGCCTCCATTGGCGCGAGTAAATGGCGGATCGTTCCAGCCCAGTATCAGATACGGCTGCAATTCTTCATCCGGCACATGCAGCGCGACGTGAGGAATCACCGTGGGGTAGTAGCAGAAGAACGGTTCGTCACTGTGGCTGCGAATGAAGTCCAGTACCTGCGCGTTGATGCGATCGGGAGCGTAGTCGGTTCCCTTGAACGGGTCGTAGCTGCGGGGATCGTTCGGGTCGGCGCCTTCCGCCAGTCCGGCGTGGCCGGGAATCGGCGGGTTGTTCTGCAGTTCAATGCTGCCGTTGTCGACTCGCAGAAACGAAGGGTAATAGCTGTGAGCGTGTGCCTGGCAAAGATAGCCAAAGAAGCGATCGAAGCCCTGGTTCAGCGGGACGCCACTGGAATCCGGCCCGCCGAGTCCCCATTTTCCGAAGACTCCCGTCTTGTAGCCGCGGGCCTGCATGAGTTCGCCCAGTGTGATTTCGGAATCCGGAATCGGCTGCTGTCCTTCGGGCGGCGTCGACCGATTATCGCGAACGAATGCGTGGCCGGGGTGCTTTCCGGTCATCAGCACGCACCGGGACGGAGCGCAGACCGCGTTGCCGCAGTAGTGCTGAGTCAGCTTCATTCCCTGCGATGCGAGCCGATCCAGATTCGGCGTTTTGATCAGCTTTTGACCGAAACAGCCCAATTCGCGATAACCCAGATCGTCGGCAAGGATGAAGACGATATTCGGCGTCTCAGCATTCGCCGCCCCGGCATTCGGCGCGGCAGTGATCGGCGTGGCGGCGACGGCGGGCGTGACAAAGCGCCCGCAGCAAAACGCCAGCAGGACGATCGCGGGGAAGATGTGCCTGAACATCAGCGGCGACTCCCAGGTGAAGGTACACACGTGAAGAATCATGGCGAAACGTTTCGTGGCGGGCTGCGATCACAGTGTGATCTTTTGGCATCGGGAGTCAAACCGCCCGCGGCAATTCGGGTTAGCCGAGCGGCGCGGGAGATTATACTGCTCACGGGTAAGAATGAGGCGTTCGGGCTCGTGAGTTATGCCGCGGGCGGGGAAAAACGAGGCATTCAGGCTCGCGACCGCAAGGCGATCGGCAGATGAGAATTTACCAATGCAGAGCGACAATTGCTTCACCCTCCCGTTTCGAC
>JAWKUA010000037.1 GCA_041398785.1 Planctomycetaceae bacterium
TCCCCGCTGACTCCCTTTTTTCGAAAACCCAGCCCAGCCGGGACCGCTACCGGTACGTCCACAGCACGGCCCGCATACGACCCAACCCTGTAACCCACCTGCTTTCCCTCCAGTTCTCATCTCAAGGAGCAGCTTTCAATGCCCGAGTCCACCACCAACAACCACGCTCAGGCAGCTCAGAACAACACGAACGGCGTCGAACGAGAAGTGTCGACGCCGAACCTGACAAACGCCGAGTATCTGGCTTGGATTTCGCCGGATCAGATGTATGACCGGGACTGCAATGGCCATCGCCGGCTGTCAAAACGTTTTCTGAAGTGGATATCGGGGCAGCCGCGTCCGCTCACGTGTTCTCACAAGTGGCTGGTGTCACTCGTCGACGATCCCAAAGCGGCCGTGAAAATCAGAACGGAAGCGGCCAACATCGCTGATCGTGACGTGATCCGGAATGCCAAACGGTTGCGAGCCAACTTCGTTATTGAACAGGCCGAACGCGACCTCGCGTGGCTGCAGAAGCAGCGGAAGTGGTATCTGCGGGCACTGCGTTTCATTTCGCCGACGGTCACTCGGTGGGAACAACGGCCCGTCTGTGTCCGCAGCTGGCAAATGGTGCCTCACCTGCTAGCGCTGGTGTTTTGGGTCGTCTTCTTCGTGATGGCCCTGGTGTCAGAACTCAACAATTCCGTCGGTCTGCTGATGACGGCCGGGATGGGGTTTGCGAAGAGCGCGCTGGCAGCCTTGTTTTCCGTCTTCGTCGTCGTCGCAACGCCGTTTGTCAGCCTGAAATTTCTGGACGCCACGCTGCAGGAAGCGGGTCGCCGCACATTTGAATCGGTGTTGAGCATTGTTGCGATCCCCCTGTCGCTCGTCGTGATCATTTTCTTCTCGATGACGATCGGCGGCAGCCACGGGGAGGTCGATCTGTTCGCGGAACGCAGCTCGTGGGTACCGGATTACTGGGTGCTGTACATGTTCGGCATGATGGGGCTGGCCGTGACGGTGCTGATGATCGGCAAATTCCTGAAGAAGACGCTGGAACATTTCTACGACTTCAAATCGTCGCCGAACCCGGTCTGTCAGGCCGCGAAGCAGCAGGTGACGGAGCTCAATGAAGCGATTGAAGGCGTCCACGCCGATCTGTCCGAGGCGAAACGCGTACTGCAGGAACTGTCGAACGAGTGTGCATCATTCGAGAAGCAGTGCTGCGACGACTTCGATCAACTGAAACGGCGGCTGACCGCAGCACGGGCGCAGCTGCTGGATCGCGAATCCACTTCCTGACCCCTCCTTTTTTTGCAGAGGAGACTTGTGATGAAACGCAAACTGAAACTGACGGCGATCGCTGTTGTTGCCGTCATCTGTGGTTGCTCCACAGACACTGAACAGCCGACGCAGCAGATGCCGAACCACGAATGGTTCGTAGTGATTCCCAGTGAGGGCCTGCCGAAAGACGGGCTGATGGAAGTCGGCCGGGAATTCCAGAATCTGATCGGGAAACGGGCCGCACCGGATGATGTGGTGACCCTGATTCGTGCGCCATCGCATGAAACCGTTTGTTCGTTCAGGGTGCCGCAGGGAGATGCGAAACTTCGGCTTCGCGATCCTGCCGTCAAGAGCATTCTGCCGGACATCCGTCACGTGTTCGCTCCGGAAACAGTCAACACGGCCGTCGTGCCGCGTGTGCGGCTGCCCGATCTGGCGGCGGCGATTTCCGCCGGGAAAAAGACGTCGTTTTCGACCCGCGTTGTCATCTTCGGTTCGCCGCTGTACAGCGAACCACGCTACTCCGACCAGAACATGAGGGACGGCCGGTTTCCCAGCGACGGAATGCTGACGGAGGAGTATTCGCCCTTCAATTTGGACGGCAGATATCCGAATGGGACATTGATTTCGTGGTGCGTACTGCAATCCCAATGGGGCCTGCATTCCCAGTACGAAGATGAGGTGACGCGGTTCAACCGGCTGCTGTTGCAGCGGCAAAACGCAACGCTGGTCCGGGTTTCGAGCGACGTCGGCATGGCTTTCGTTTTTGAGAACCCGCAGTTCACGGATACGGTGGAACTCCGTGATGAACCTGCCGTGATGAAGACGTTCAACGTCGTCGCCAAGCCGGCTGTGCAGCAAACCGCGTCACGATCCAATGAAAGTGCGGATGCCGAAGCGGTCCTGTCGGCGGCTGAGCAGGACATCGGAACGATCGCGCTCGCCATTGAGTGGACAAGCCAGGACGGAGACTGCGACCTCGACCTGTGGACGGAGTCTGCGGGCCACCGGGAAAAGATGTGCTATTCCCACAAGAAGACGGCATTCGGGGAACTGTACCGGGACGTGCTGCACTCCAGTCATTCCATCAGCAATCCGGACGCCGACTACCGGAGCATGGAATGGCAAACGATCAACCATAACCGACTGGAGGACCTGACGGTCTGGATCAACGTGTACCGGTCTTCGCAGCCGGCGGTTGTGCGAGTCATTCTGGTTTACAACGGAGAACGGAAGGACAAGACGATCGAGATCCTGCCGTCAGTGGCATGGAACAAACTCGATCTGCGGGCGTTCTGACATCCCGTCTTCAGTTCTTGTCCTTCATTGCCCGGACTGTCTGAGCCGTGAGCATCGCCATACCGGCGGTGCTGCGGTTCGGATGCCGTTCACCGATGAACCACCCAGTGAACGCAGTCTGCGGGCCGAACGCAATTCATTCCTCACTGTTTCCATTCATCGTTCAAGGGAGTTTCGAAATGCAACCGTCCACTGAACACAAGCGGTCACAGAGTTTTCGGCCGCCGATCCTGAGTGCCGCGATGGCGGCGGGACTTGGTTACCTGGCGTACTACCTGCACGGGCTGGGCCGGCAGACCGGCGTGGAATGGGCGTTGCCCGCGTGCCTGATTGTTGGACTTATCGCGGTAAGAACGGCGATCCGCGGTCTCGACGATCAGGGGAAGATTCATGATGAGCGGGCAAAGCACCACGGGTTCAAAGAATCCGCCAAGCGGCACGGGGATGCAGGTTTGCAACCCCCGCAAGAAATCCCGCGAAGGAGGATGTTCGCGAAAAAGGGCATCTTCCTTGGATCGCAGCGTGTCGGGCGGTTTCGTCATCGCGACCTGCGGTATGACGGCGATTGCTGTGTGAATGTCTGCGGGCCTCCCGGCTGCATGAAATCGATGTGCATCGCGGTGCCGACTTTACTGACCGATCTGGGTCACTCGCGAATCGTCAACGACCCGTCAGGAATTGTACTGTCTGACGCATAAGTTTCTCCGGCGTCATCACAACGTCGTGACGATCTGTCCGTGGGCGTCGAAACATCGGAGCGATTGGGGCGTTCCGATTGTCGATGCGGGCTTCGATCTGTTCTGGGACTTCGATCCGCAGGCACCGGCGAGTTCCATACGCGGCTTCATGCAGCGGAAAATGGAACTGCTGATTCCCGGCAAACCGCCGACCGCGATGGATGAGAAGAGTCTGTTCTTCCGTAACAGGGGCCGCGACCTCACGGAATTCTTCCCGCTCTATGCAGCGTCACACGGAAGAAAGCCAACGCTGGCCATGATGCGATCGATGCTTATGGAAGGTCGGGCCGCTCTTGAAGAACGCTGATCGAAGCGACGCACTCCGACGCGTTTGGCGGCGTGCTGGCCGAAACCGCCCATAGTCTGCTGGGCACACTGCAGCGAGCTCCGGAACAATTTGCGGGTTATCTGAGGGTCGCGGAGATCCTTCCTTTCCATCCATGCACGTGGTTCTGAAATGGGCCGGCATTCGGCCAGGGAGGACTACCTTCGATCCGCGAACACTGAAGAATGACGGCCGTCCGGCGACGGTGTTCATCATCTATCCGCGAGACCGGGCGAGAACTCACCAGCAAAGCCTCAATCTGACGATTTGCGAGCATCTTCGAAGCCGTGGCAGCGGATCCGCGGCCCCGACGAGTCACTGCGATTTTGGACGAAGTGGCGAGCTGTGGGTACCTCGGCAATTTTTTAACAACACTTAATGAATATCGGAAATATAACCTAAAGGTAGTCGCTTTTTGGCGGGACCTTCTCGGCGGCCAGTCTGAATCGATCTATACGCGGTCCGGCATGAAGCAGATTGTCGCCGCCGGTGACGTGCTGGTTGTGTGCGGTGCCCGCGAGCCAGAGCACTCGACATGCTGAGCAAAGCCACGGGGAACGCGTGTCGCTCGAAGACGCGTCGCTGACCGACCGCAGCCGGCTCAGTGACGCCATTCCCGATCAGACCGTCAGCCGCTCAACAAGACCCGGCCGCTCATGTATCCGGACGAAATCCGCCGCATGAAGCCGGAAGAACTGCTGATCGTCACATCCAACCTGCCAGTGATCAAGGCGACCAAAGTGCCCTATTGGCAGCGTTCTGAATGGCGTCGCGTCACCGGACGTAACCCGTATTACAACGGCTGAGAAAGCACACGTCGACTTGGGAATCCGTGCCATGCCACAGCAAGGAGCAAGATCATGTATGCCTTCCTTCGATTTGATCCGTCGAACCCGCAGCATCGCTATTGGCGCTGGCTGAAGCGAAAGCTGCGAAACCTGCTGCTGTTCGCGATCGCGTTCATCGTCATGAGTTGGATGGTCGGGATTCCGCACGTGCAGACCACCTATAGCTACATCGAACGGCCGGGCGGCGGAATTCCCAAAGCCGGCGACAAGACGGATGCCTGGTACATCTCCGTGACCGGGTGGCAGTATGTCCGCAACGGCGTGTACTCCGACCGGCTGCCGTTCATTTTGTTCATTCCCTGGAAAGACTGTGTCGACGTGGAACGTCTGCGTGACCGGCTTTCCGAATACCTGTCCTTCAGAAAGCCGAACTGATGCCCAGAGACGTGCCCCTCGCCGTAACCGGTGGTACCGGCGGACCACCCAATCACATGCCGCCGCCGGTAAAGAAGTCGGCCACTCCGCCGCCTCCGCAGGAAACGCTGACACAGAAGTTCAACCGAGCCGCCCGGCCGGCGTCGAACGACGCGATGCCGCCGTCGGTTTACCAGATCGAGATCCTGAAAAAGAAGCTGTCACGGCCGAGTCCGAACCTGTCACCGACGCCCGTCGGAAACTCGCCCGGCAACCACGACCCGGACCGCGATCGAAAGATCATGCACGAAATCAAAGCGATCCAGGCAAAGCTGGATCAGGCGAAGCGGGAGAAGAACGTGGCACAGCAGTTCGGACTGGCCGCCAGCCAGGGCAAAGCCAAAGTGGACTTCAACCGCTCAGCCGGGCTGAAGATGTAGTCGAACAGAACCGTGGTACTGCTGAAGCCGCCGGCTCCGTGTGCTGAAAGCGCCACACCGCGCGGCTTTGGCATCCACAAAGTTTGCGCCGGATTCCTGGATGTGCTACCAATAAAGAAACAGCACAGAGGAGGACCAAATATGACTAAACAGCAACTGCACCAGTTTACCGAAGGCACAACCCGCGAAGTTCCGATGCCCGACGGCACGACTCGCATGGTCACCATGTCGGCCGACATGTGGGAGGAAGCCCACTTCATCAAAGTCATGGACGGCATCACGCTATTGGACGTGTCGGGCTACGCGCTGGAAGAAATGGAACTTCAGGGCCTCGACTGGGACGCAGCCTTCCAGTGCATCGTGGCCTACTTCACGAACCGCTGGACGCCATAGAACCAAAGAACCGAATTCGCGCCGCTTTGTGGATCGATATCGCAGGGCGGCGCGAGTTTCTCCGCCCCCTGCCCTGCTTTCTTTCCCACCCGTTTCGATCAATTCCGCCATAGCCACAGGATTGAAACCATGAACGCAGTTAAAGAAGCCCTTGAAGCGATTGAACGCCAGCTTACTCCGATTGACGCTCAGTGTGCCGAACTGAAAGCGAGGCTGGCCGAGCTGCAGCAGACCAAAGAACAACTCGAAGCGGCGCGGGCCGCTTTGAACGGAACGCAAAAGCCCGGCGGCAAAGCCAAACGCAAAGCGGCGAAGCCCTGTGCCCGCAAGAACGACGTAATAGCCGCCTGCAAAGACATCCTGTCGGAAAACGGCCCGCTGTCCAAAGACGATCTCGAAGGACTGGTCGCCAGCCGATTGGGCGACGATCAGAACTTCAGCCTGAGCGGCTTTACCCTCCGCTTCAAAGAAGCGCTGCAAAGCGAACTGTTCCACGTCGAGCCGGACGGAGTTGTTTCCATTGCCCGTTCTATTCCAACAGCAGCGACGCCGGATAGGTCAACAGCAGCCGTGTCAGCGTCGGGTCAATTGGCTGTGGATGAATCCCATTCGCGCCGCCGAAGCCATTGATCGGCCGGCGCGTTTCCGGCACGCTGATTCAGCCTATGGCTCTGCATAGGAGACAAGCCTGAAACAACTTCTGAAATTCGTACCTCGGCCCGTTTTCGGGTCATTTCCACGTCACTGAACCGTCCTGATTCACCATGCTCACCGCGACGCAAGCCACCAGCATCCCCGGCACGAAGAAATACTTCGAGAACCTCGTGCGTGGCGATTACTACCTCGGCCAACGCGTTGTCGCTCAATGGCGGGGTCTGGCTGCGGATCGTCTTGGTCTCGGCGATCTCGCGGAAGTTACCAAAGCCCATTTCGTGGCCCTGCTGGAAGGCAATCATCCCTTCACCGGAAAGAAACTGACGCAAAGAAACCGCAGCGACCGCCGTCCCGGAGTAGACCTGACGTTCGCCCCTCCCAAGAGCGTGTCTCTGTTGTGGGCCATCACGAAAGACGAAGCCGTGCTTGAAACGTTTCGGGAAGCCGTCCACGAAACCATGACTCGCGATGTGGAGCCGCTGATGCATCGACGCGTGCGGCAGGGGGAGCACGCGGGCACAAAGCAGAGAACTCAAACCGGCAACCTGATCTATGCCGGCTTCGAACACAAGACGGGCCGGCCCGTCGATGGTGTTGTCGATCCCCACGTCCATATGCACTGCTTCATCATCAATACCACCGAACACGACGGCCGGTTCTATGCGGGCGAGTTTGAAGAAATCATCCGGCAGCGAAAGGCCCTGCAGGCCCGCTTCGAAGCCCGGCTAGCGTCGAAGCTGGATGCACTCGGCTACCCGGTCGAGAAGGTTCGCTTCTTCCAGAGCAACAAGATCAAGTCCGGCTGGGAGATCGCCGGTATCGAACGTTCAACGATCGAAGGATTCAGTTCCCGCACGGTACAGATTGAAGATCACGCCCGAAAGCACGGCATCACCGACGCCGCCGAGAAAGGAAAGCTGGGCAAAGCCACGCGGGAACGCAAGCAGGACAACATCGGGCTGGAAACTCTGCACCAGCAGTGGTTCGATCGGCTGACGGACGACGAGAAAGCCGTCTTCGCCCGGTTGAAGCAGCGGGAACAGCCGTCGCAACAGCAGGCGATGACGGCCGATGAAGCGATCAGGTTCGCTCTGGACCATCATCTCTATTCGCAGTCGACGGTCGAACGGCATCAGGTTGTCGGGACCGCCCTGGAACACGGCCTGAAGCTGCTTCCGGAAGACGCGGACGCGGCGTTAGACCGTTGCGACGCCATCCAGCGAACGAAAGACGTCGAAGGTGCCAACCGGACCTTCGTCACAACCGCCGACGTTCTGGAAGCGGAACGCCGGCTCATCGCTTTCGGCCGCGACGGTCGCGGCACGCGGCAAGCCCTGGAAACCGGTGAGATCGAGTTCAACCGCGATTGGCTGAACGATCAGCAGAAGCACGCCGTGAAGCACGTGCTGACGTCGCGGGATACTGTCACAGGTGTTACGGGCGGAGCCGGAACCGGCAAGTCGGCGTTGATGGCAGAAGCGGCCGATGCCATCGCCGCACGCGGCCGGAAGGTCTACGCCTTCGCACCCAGCAACGGAGCCAAAGAAGTTTTGCAGGAGAACGGGTTTTCCGACGCTCAGACCGTCGAACACCTGCTTCGCAACACGCAGCTGCAGGCTCAGGTGAAGAACCAGGTGCTGTGGATCGACGAAGCCGGGCTGCTCGATGTGCGATCCATGAACGGCATCTTCACCGTCGCGAAGCAACAGAATTGCCGGATCGTGCTGTCCGGTGATACCCGGCAGCACGCGAGCGTTCGTCGTGGCGAAGCCCTCAGACTGCTCGAACGAGAAGCCGGACTCAACATGGCCCGGATCGAAACCATTCAGCGGCAACAGGGCCGCTACAGGGATGCCGTGGCGATGATCAGCCGCGGCAACGAAGTCATCGACCAGACCACCGGCATGACGGGACTGCTGGCCGGGTACGACATGCTCGACCGGCTGGGAAAGATTAAGGAGATCTCCGGCGAGAATCGCCACGAACAACTGGCCGACCACTATCTGGAAAGTGCGAAGCAGGGTCGTTCGACGCTGATCGTGGCTCCCACGCACTCTGAAGGCAACGCGGTGACCGAGTGCGTCCGTCAGAAACTTCGCGACCGTGGCTCCCTCGACACCAAAGAAACTGCGGTGACGCAACTGCGAAGCCTGAACCTGTCCGATGCGGAAAAGTCTCAGGCGTCCAGCTATCACGGCGACAACCTGATCGTCCAGTTTCACCAGAACTGCAAGGGCGGCTTCGTTCGCGGCCAGCGATACCACGTCGTCCGGTCACAGGACGCCGCCCCGGAACTGCGGCCGGTGGCCGGCGGACCGTCGAAGCCGATTCCGTTCGACGCCCCGGACCGCTTTGAAGTCTATAGCGAAGGCAGCATCCGTCTTTCCGCCGGCGACAAGGTTCGCTTTACGCTCGGCGGCACAGCCACGGACCGAAAGCGTCGGATCAGCAACGGCCGGCTGGACGAAATTAAACGCGTCGACCGTTCCGGCAATCTGGTCCTGGCCAGCGGCATGACGATCGCCGCCGACTATGGCCACCTCGATTTCGGCTACGTCGTGACCAGCCACAGTGCTCAGGGCCACACCCGCGACGTGGCGATCGCCGCGATGGGTTCGGAGTCCCTGCCCGCGATCAACGCCCGGCAGTTTTACGTGACCGTGTCACGCGGCAGCCGCGACGTCGCCATCTACGTCGACGACAAAGCCCGAGTCCGCCGGGCCATCGCCACCGCCGGTCGTCAGATGTCGGCGACGGAACTGATTCAGGAGTCCGTTCCGGTCCGTCAGCAGGTTCCGCAGCAGCAGCGAGTCCAGCGACAACAGCGGGTTCAGCATCAGCAGCGAACTCTGCGGGAACGCATTCGACGCTGGTGGCAGCAACACGGGCCACAACTGCGGCCGACTCGCCGCTTCCGGCATTCGTTCCGTCACGGTCCTTCACCCGGTTTCAGCGGGAGCTAATTCGTCATGTCCAAAACCGAAGAATGGTCCGCCGCCGTCCACTACCTGCCCCAGTCGAATCCCCTGCCGCCGTCTTCAGCGACGGAGGCGTGGCAGAAACTCAATCCCGGCGAACCGGTGCCAATGATGTTCCAGCTCCGGCTGCTCGACGGCCGGATCATCAGCTTTGCCTACGCCGACCTGCGAGAAATCCGCACCCGCGACGCCGGCTTCATCGAACTGGGCCTGTACGGCATGGACCGCTACCGAGTCGGCATCACGGGCCGCAATCTCACGGAACTCACCACCCTGCTGAGCCTCGGCCGCATCCGCCGCCTCGAAGAATCCGACCCCCGAGACCTCACGCGCTCCGAAAACTCCCCAACCATCGACAGCATCACCATCGAAACCCTCCCACCCCCAGCCTGACCCGCCGGGGGCAATGGGAAAACGGATCGTCTGATGGGCAGGATGTCCGAGCAAACGAAATGTCTTTTGGCAACACATCCTGAGATGTGGTCCGGACCGGCCACGGGAAGGTCTGCGGCAATCGCGTTCTGCGAAAGCTGTCAGGCAGTCTGTGACTCCCCAGTGAATGCCGGGGATGGATCTCGTCTGCGTACCGAACGAGGCTCGATATGCTCACCGTCAAGCAAGTTTCAGTGCAGCTCAACCTCTCTGCCGGAGCGGTTTACAAGGCAATCCGAAACGGTGACCTCGAACATCACCGTTTCGGATCAAGCATTCGAATCAGTGAAAGCCAGCTCGTCGATTTTGTCGAGAGCATGCGTGTCAGGTCAGAACCCGAGACGGTTCGCCTGCAGCGATTCAAGCACCTTTAGCCTTGCCAGCCTGTTCCCTCAGAAAGTCCGGATGCCGTGCCAGATGCTGGTAAGTCCGGGCAATCATGGAAACGTCCGAGTGTCCCATCAATGCGGCAAGACTGATGGAGTCAACGCCGTTCTTCAACCCCTCGGTCGCGAACGAATGTCTGATTCCGTAGGCACAGAGCACCGGCATCCCGACTTTCTTCTTTAGCCGATTCAGCCGGCATTTCACTGCGTCTTTCGTCCAGGGCCGCCCTCGAGTGTTGAGAAACACGCTTCCCGTGGGATTCGCAGTACACAGCGGCCTTACCAGTTCCAGTGCTGTGTCATTAAGAAAGAGCACCCTCGGATGTTTTTTGCCCTTGGCTTCACTTGGTGGAAAGACGGCAACTCCGTTTCGGAGATCGACATGCCTTGCTTCCAACAGTCTTGCTTCCTGCGGCCGACAACCGGTCTCCCACAGAAACGCCATCAGATTCCGAAACTGCTCGTCTCGGATGCGAGCCATGACCTGCTGCCATTGGTCCGGTGTGTAGACGACTTCGCGTCTCTGGCGAGGTGGTTTGTCCTCCAGACAGGCGATCGGATTGCGGTCGAGTCTCCCCTGCCTGACTGCCCAGTTGAACGGACGCTGTGCGATGGAAATCGCGTCGTTGCGAGTCGTGTCGGACCAGTCCGGATGATCGTCCATCCACTTGGTGACGTGGTGGGGCCGGAGTTTTGCAATGGCGAGCCGCGTGCCGACACACTTGATGAAAGACCGCAGGTACAGGCGATTGTTCCGGTAAGTACCCTGCGAACGCCGCGTCAAACACCACTCAAGGTAGGTGTCGAAGAGCTGTGCCACGGTCGCGAGCTGCTCCGCGACACAATCTTGCTTCGCCATCAATTCGTGGTATTTCTCCCAGGCGAGTTTCTTGTCTCGCCCGAGGTTGATCTGGCGTCTGCCGATCTGGACGTACCACGACTTCGTGAATCTACGGAAAAACGGCTTTGGCTGTTTCATAACGAACTCTCCAATCCAGGGAACCTGTGAAGGCGGACTGAAAGGTTCGCTTGGCCTCACCTGCTGCACTGCAATGCACAGGTGAGGCTCTTTTCTCTGCAATCAACTCTGCAATTCAAAGCCGGAGCATCGCAAGCCGGAACACGCGATTGTCGTAAATGCACGTTTCGAGCCGACTTGCGGAATGGACGATACTGGACTCGAACCAGTGACCTCCACGATGTCAACGTGGCGCTCTAACCAAACTGAGCTAATCGTCCGGTCGACGGAAAGTTACTGATACCGACCCCCGATTTCAATTGCGGTTGAGGCGAAATTCCCGGCGGCTGGTACGACGATCATCTCCGTGGCGGGCAAATCGTCGGGCGGGCACGGTTTTCTGCTTTTCGTGTGACCGCTAAATTGCCGCACGGCTTCCGCTCGTTGTCACCCGAAGCGCGGGTCTGCGGTGGAATACTGACACGTGACGTCTGCAGGGAGTTCGCTGCATGCTGGCAGGACAGTTTACGTCGGCAAGAACGGTGGATTTTGTCGATATCGAGGAACCGCGGTTGCCGCCGGTCGCCGGTGCGGGAAATGGACGGAGCGACGATCCGATGATTGTCTTCCAGCCGGAACTGACGTGTCTGTGCGGTTCCGATCTGCCATTCTTCGACGGAGACTTCGAGGGCCACACGATTGAATATCCGCAGCCGCCCGGAATGTCGCTGCACGAAATGGTGGGTACCGTGGTGGATACCAACGGCAGCCGCTGGAAGCCGGGTACTCGGGTGCTGGCGGTTCCGGTGGGACAGCGCGGATTGTACGAGCGATACGTCTTGTCGGAGCGTCGCGCGGTGGCGTTGGATGAGCGGCTTAGTGACGAAATCGCGCTGATGGCGCAACCGTTTGGTACCGTCGTGTGGGCTCTGAAGAAGCTGCCGAACATGATCGATCGCGACGTTGCCGTGCTGGGAGCCGGTCCGATCGGACAGATGTTCGTAGCCGGTTTGCGAAATCTGGGAGCGCGGCGAATCATCGCGATCGATCCCGTCGCCGATCGGGCGGATTTCGGCCGGAAGATGGGCGCGACCGATGTGGTCGCGTCGCGGGGCCGGGATGCGGTTGAGCAGGTGCGCGGGATTCTGGACGGAGGATTGCCCGATGTTGTGGTCGAGGCCGTTGGACATAAGGCTCAGGCATTTGACGATGCCGTCGCGCTGACGAAGGAGCACGGTGATGTACTGTTCTTTGGTGTCCCGCCGGCGACCGTCAACGGTATTGATCTGAAGGCAGCGATGCTGAAGAACCTGAGAATTCTGACCAGCCTGCATCCGGATTTCGAACGAACATTCCCGCTGGCGATGCAGTGGCTGGCCGAAGGGCGAGTCGACCTTTCTCCACTGTTGACTCACCGGTTCCCGTTGCAGGAACTGCAGCAGGCGTTCGATTTATTTCGAGATCGGCGCGATGGAGCATTGAAGGTGCTGGTGGAGTTTCCGGCATGGCAGGGACGCTCGGCGCCCCGCTAGCACCCGAATTCTGTTCGAGCGAAAGGGAGTCGGCGTGTGGGAGATTCCCGACAACATCGACGAAGCCTCCGCAAACAACATCGTAGACGCCGCGCTTCGGAAGCGGGACAAGCCATCTACACATGCAGACGGTGCTCTTCACTCGGGTTCGACGCCTTTCGTCACGACGACATTTCCCGGCGTGCCTGAGGCTGTATTTCGGCAGTGGCTCGGGCATCGGCTGGTGTTCTGGCCTGACGGAATCTGCTGGCTGAAACGAGTGGCGGTGATTTCTTCGCGGCTCGGACTGCGGCACGACCGATTTCGCTGGTGGTATGATCTTCTGAGAACCGCGGTCCTGCGAACTCGCGAAGGTGAGTGCCTGTGCGTTGCGTCGGGAACGACCGCATTCGCGGCCACTTGCCGCGCGGCCGAACTGTTCGATGTGCCTCTGCTGCGACTGGAGGTGCCTTCGAATTCGAACGACGAGTGTTCGCACCGGGAATTGGCGAAGTGGCTGTTGCGATCGATTGGCAAGCATCGGTCGGCGGACAACCAGACAGATGCTGCCTGTCGCGGCGAACGCGATCCAGGAAATCACGGCTGGCGGGCTGTCATTTCGCCGTGTCTGACGGGAACCACCGATTCGGATTCGTGCCTGGTATCTCAGAACGGCGTTTCCGCGGAGCGTGAGCATCCAGGAATAGCGGCGGGGGCTGTCGGCGATCGGGCTCTGGTACTGGCGGGGCAGCGGACCGTCGTCGTGTCATGCCGAGCAGGCGGCAACATCGAACAACTCCTGCAACGTAAGCTCTGCGCACAACCGGACGACGGTACGGTGACGCTGATGGCTTCCTCGCCCGGCGTGCCTTCATCCGTATCAAAGTCTCTGGTCGAACAGGGAGCCGTCCCCTGGATTGTCAGCGGGCTGACGGTGCCGGCGGCGACCTTTGATGTCGCTCCGCCGGATGCAAAGCCCGCGAAGGCTGCGAAAACTTGCACACAAAGCGATGGTCCGCTGGAACAGCCGGATCAGTGGCTCGCGCACTGGACCCGGCCGGGTTTCGGCCCGTGGCCCGACCAGAACGAAGAGGATTACCTGGACGAGCTGATCCTTGGCTGCGACAGCTCGAACCGGTCGGCCCTTGCGGCACTGCTGCGAATCGCTTCGACCGGCAAACTGGCGGCGTCTCGACATTCCGTGCGCGGCACCGCGGACGTTGTGTCCTTCACAGCCGTTCCGCTGACGGAGTTTCGACAGCGACGCGTCTTTCGAAGGCACCGTCATCGCTTTGATTTCGAACCGTGCGGTGTCGCCGTCCGGCGGACCGCACTGCGAGAACTCGGCGCTCGGCCGGTGATCTACGGTGACGAGTCGCAAAGGCTGGAACTCGCGGAGTCGCAGCAGGTGTTCTTTCAGCCTGCTTCAAATCGCTCCGGTTCGATTCACTGGAGCGATGAGCGCGAGTGGCGGCTTGTCGGATCGCTGAACCTGCGGCAACTCGCGCAGGATGACGTCTGCCTGTTTGTTGACACACGACGCCAGGCGGCATTGTTTTCGGAGTTCCCGTGGCACGTCGTTGTGTGTCCGGATTGACCTGCGCCGGTGAGCGGGCGTTCGTAATCCGCTGTTCGCTGATGTGGCGAAGCACGGGATGCCCGCTTGCGGTTGGTCACACGAGCCGCCAGGGTATGCACCCTCCGGGGCAATTCCGGTTCCGCATTCAGTCAGCGGTCTGTTCCGCGACGAGCCCTGCAGTTTCGGAATCGCGGTAACGATGGTCGTTGCCAGGGAGTTCCCGTTCTTGAAGTTTCCTCAGGAAAATGGCTGACTCGGACGGACAATCTGTCAGCAACAGTTCCATGCACTCGGTGAAAGACGCGACCGACGCCGCGCCGAGTCAGGATGCCGGTGAGCTGCGCGAGTCTCGCAATCTGGCGGTGCTGATTGCTCAACAGATGCTGTTCCGGACGGGATGGATCTTCAAGACGGAGAGCGTCATCATGCCCGCGTTTCTGGACAGCATTACGCCGCACGGCTGGATTCGCGGAATGCTGCCGCCGCTGAATCGGTTCGGGCAGTCGATCACTCCGCTGCTGCTGTCAGACAGAATCAGCGAAGCGCCGCGGAAGGCTCGCTGGGTAACGCTGACCCTGCTGATGATGAGCCTGCCGTTTCTGCTGCTGGGCGCGTCACTGCTGATCGTCGACGGCGACCGGCCAACGTGGTATCCGGCGTTTTTTCTGGCCGCTTACGGAGCGTTCTTCTGCATTCACGGCGTCAATCAGGCGACGTACAGCACGATCATCGGCAAGCTCGTTCAGCCGGATCGCCGTGGCCGGTTGATCGCACTGGCCGGAACAGCAGGATCGGTACTGGCTGTGACGACAGCGTGGCTCCTGATGAAACCGTGGACCGAACACCAGCCGCCGCATTTCAGTCGGATCTTTCTGTTCACCGGGACGATGTTCTGTTTCGCTGCGCTGTTGGCGTGTCTTCTGCAGGAAACACCTGATTTCGTTAAGCCACAAGCGGTACGGCGCCGTCACCTGCGGGATTCCGTTGTCCGGCTGCGGGTTGATCCGACACTGCGGCGACTGTGCCTGGCGGCGGCCCTCTTCGTGTGCTCACAATTGTTGTTCCCGCACTATCAGCGGCTGGGACGGCAGCAGGCCGGCTATCGCGGCGACATGCTGATGATCTGGGTGATTGCCCAGAATCTGGGAGCAGCGGCGTTCAGTTGGGTCAGCGGCCGACTGGCAGACAGTCGCGGAACTCGCAGCGCGCTGCGGTGCCTGTTCTTTTCGGCCGTGTTTGCGCCGCTGTTGCCGCTGACGCTGGCGTCTTTGGTGGACGCCGGATACTACTGGATCACGTTCGCGTGGCTGGGAGTCGTCCCGGTGACGTTTCGAATGCAGATGAACTACGTTCTGGAAATCACGGAGCGAGTCAACCACCCGATCTACGTCAGTACGGTGGTGCTGTGCATGGCACCGCCGATCGTGCTGTCTCCGCTGATCGGTGAACTGGTGGAACGAATCGGCTACGCAATTCCGTTCTGCGGAATATCGTTTCTCGTATTCACCGGCTGGCTGCTGACGCTGACAATGGTCGAACCGCGGCACGGATCATTCTCGTAAGTTTGACCGCTCCTTCGAGTCACGGAACGGACGAACGGAACTCTTCATGTCCATCTCCCGCCACTTCATTGACTGGAATCGGCCGGTGCTGCCCGCAGCGGCGGAGTATTTGATTCAGAAGTACGCCGTCGGCGACGAACTGGATCTGAGCGGTGTCGTGGCAGTGTTTACCGGGCGCCGAGCCGCGCGGAGGATGCTGGAGATTCTGGTGGAACAGTGCGAAGACCGGTGGCCCGCGTTTCGCCCGCCGAAAATGGTGACGTTTCAAAAGCTGCCGGAGATGCTGTATCAGCAGAAACGACAGCTCGCCGACGATCTGACTCAGTTGCTCGTCTGGAAAAAGGCTCTCAGTTCGATTCCTTCAAGAGAACTGCACGCTGCCCTGCCCGCCATCCCCGACGACGAAACAGTCACAGCGTGGCTGGCGCTGTGTGAGTCGCTTCGCAAGCAGCACGTCGAGCTGGCGGCGGACGGCATGGAGTTCGACGAAGTGTTTGCTCAGCTCTCGCAGATGGGCAATCACTCCGAAGCGGATCGCTGGAAGGCGCTGCGGCGGATTCAGGCTGAATACCTGACTCAGATGGACGACCTGCAGTTGTGGGACCGCCAGGCGGCTCGACTGGTTGCCGTGGAAATGCACGAATGTGCGGCGGCTTTCGATGTCGTGCTGATCGGCACTGTGGACATGAACCGGATCGTGAAACAGATGCTGGCTCAGGTGGCTGATCGCGTCACAGCGCTGATCCACGCACCGGATTCCGAAGCGGATGCGTTCGACGACTTTGGCTGTCTGAAGCCTGACGCCTGGGAACATCGCAGGCTGAATATCCCGCTGGAAGCCACACGGATCGTTGACAGGCCCGCCGAGCAGGCTGCGGCAGTCGTCAGCGAACTTTCCGCGAAGGACCGAATCCGGCGAGCCGATGATGTTGTGGTCGGCGTTGCGAATGAGGCGCTCGTCCCGGTGATCCTGCAGGGACTGGCCGACGCCGGAGTTTCGGGACGCTGGCCGGTCGGCAGCGAGGTCGGTTCCAGCCGGCCCTGGCGACTGCTCGACGCAATCGCTGCGCACCTGGCGACGGCTCGCGGAGGTCTGCCGCCGGACTTCGCAACGATGGCCGAACTGTTGCGACATCCCGACATGGATCCGTGGATCAGCCGTCATCTTGAATCAAGACGTTCCACAGCGTTCGCGACGACCGACTGGCTGGCTCGATTCGACGCGTACCTGGCCGATCATCTTCCGATGACTCCCGGCGTCATTCTCGGGTCCAGGGAAACACGCAACGTAGTCACGGCAATCTGCGGCGCCGTCGATTCGCTGCTGGCGAATCTGCTGCCGATGTCTCAGCGACCGCGCATCAGTCGCAACAGTTCGCCGGCAAAATCTTCCGCAACGAACAAGGGCCGACAGCGGCAGTTGGCGTTTGATGACCAGAATGACGCAGCGGCCGACTCACTGCACAGCCTGCTGGCTCGCAGGCGGCCGTTGTCCGAATGGGCCGACGGCATGCTGCTGTTGGTGGCGGAAATCTATGGCGACTATCAGTACGGCGAATCGACCCACCGTGACGAATCCATCACGGAATGCTGTTCGGCGTTGTCAGAATGCTGTGACGCCCTGCATCGAATCCCCGATGCCGTGATGCCGCGGTGTACGCCAGGCCAGGCGATTCAGCTTCTGTTGCGTCAAATTGAGGATGTCGCCGTTCCTCCGGAAACGGACGATGAGGCCATCGATCTGCTGGGCTGGCTGGAACTTCCCATGGACGACGCTCCGGAATTGATCCTGACCGGATTCAACGAGGGCTTCATTCCCGAATCAATCACGTCCGACGTGTTTCTGCCCAACAGTCTGCGCGTCCGACTCGGGCTGATCGACAACCATCGCCGGTACGCTCGTGACGCGTATGCCCTGACCGCTCTGATGCACAGCCGCGACCGGATCACATTCATCGCGGGCCGCACCGACTCTGATGGCAACCCGCTGACTCCCAGCCGGCTGTGGTTCGCCGTTGAACCACAGGACCTGCCGAAGCGTGTGCGCTGGTTTTACGGTAACGACAACGCGGAAACCCCGTTGAACGAAGCGGCTGCCGTCGATGACAAGTCCCAAGCGCCAAACCCGAATCCGCGCCGGGATGTTCCGGCAACCGACGAAACAACACCGCGCCGCAGCGGGTTTGCCGTGCCGGAACCTCCGGTGATTCCCCCACCGCCGAAGCAGATCGCGGTGACCGCGTTTCGAGACTATCTGGATTGTCCGTACCGATATTTTCTCAGGCACGAACTGCACCTGAAGTCGGTCGACGACGAAACGCGAGAACTCAGCGCCGCGGCATTCGGCAGCCTGATTCATGATGTGCTGAGTGCGTTTGGCAAATCGCAGTTCGTTCATGGCGCGACGGCGGAATCCATCGAACAGTTTCTGCTCGACGAACTCAGGCGACTCGCCCGCCGAAAGTTTGGCCGAAATCGATCCGCAACAATCGCCGTGCAGCTTGAGATGGCCGAAGACCGACTGCGGAAGTTCGCAGCGTGTCAGGCAACCATGGCCGCCGAAGGCTGGAACATTCAGGGCACAGAACTTGATCTGGTGTACCCGGATTTCACCGACTCTAGAGGCCGAAAAGTTTCTCTGAAGGGGCGAGTCGACCGAATTGACCGGCATTCGAAGACCGGCCGCTGGCGCGTGCTCGACTACAAGACCAGCGAAAACGCAAGAAAGCCGGAGGCCACCCATCGGTCGAAGGGTGAATGGGTCGACCTTCAATTGCCGCTGTATCGACTGCTGGTCCGATCACACGACGTCGACGGCGAGATCGAACTCGGGTACATCCACCTTCCCGGCGACCTTTCCGCCGTCGGCCTCAGCATTGCAGACTGGTCCGCCGAGGATCTGGCAGCCGCATACGATGTCGCATCCGCCGTTGCGGCCGACATTGTGGACCTGAAGATCGATCGCGTTGAATTCGGTCGCGATCAGACTGCGACGCAGTATTCCCGCGTGTGCCAGGAAACCGTCATCGATCGCAGTATTCCCTGGCTGACAAACTGGTCCGGACGGCGTCCAGGCGCGGCCGACGTCTGACTTGCTTGCCCGCAAAGTCGAATCGCGCGCCGGAGAATCGAACTCCCTTCCGCCCTATAGAAGCCGACTCGCGCCGGTCTCGCGCCCGAAAAACATCAACGTGCCCCGGGATGCACGAACTGCCGCGTTCGGACGTGAACTTTTCGACCTGTCACTCGGAATGTCGCGGCGCGGTTCCTGCCACGGCAGCAGGCGCGAACAGACTCCGCCTACCAATCCAGTCCGAGCGCCTTCAGACGGGCGCGAATGACCTTCACATCCCAGAGCTGCACGGTGCCCTGCATCGTGCCCACCGCAAGCTGGTCCCCCGACGGACTGAAGCTCAGCCCGCCGGTACCTTCGGGATAGCCGGTCGCGAGCTGTTCGGACTGCGATGTGCTGAGCGTCGCGACGTCCTGAAACGTGGCGGGATCGTACAGCGTGACCGCGTGCTGGCTGAGCGCTGCGCAGAGGCTCATGTCGGGTGTAAACGCCAGACGGCCATAGCACACCGGACCAGCCCCTGGCAGCCGACGGCATTCCTGCCAGGTCTGCGTGTCATAAAACACGAAGCGACCAAACTCCGACACAATCAGCCAGCGGTTGTCAGGACTGAACGAGACCAATCCGCCCAGCGAATCCGTCGTCCGCAGATGAACCAGCAGGTCACCGCTTTCAGCATCCCAGACGGGAACATCGGGGTTCCGTTTTTCGCTGGCGGCGACCCGGCGGCCATCCGGGCTGATGGCGACGAACCAGCTGTACGACGGAACCGGTTTCATGCGGACCGGATTCGTCGGGTCCGCAGGGTCATAAGCATGAATTACATCCGGCGCGAGACTGGCGGCCATTCGCCGGCCATTCCGGCTGACAGCGACTTCGATCGGAAACGAAGTCGCGCGGGCCAGAGATTCCCTTCCCGCCAACAGATCAGTCATCCGGCCTGCCGCAAGCGCATCAACGGACCAGCGATCAATGCTGGCATCCAGGTAGCCGCTGGCTGTGATCAGCGATTGGCCATCGCCGGTGAACGAAACGGATGACGTTCCCTGTTCGCCCCGAAAGCGAGCGACGTCGCTTCCCGTGGCGGCTTCCCAGACGTCGACGCCGCTGGCTTTCGATGCCGCTGCGACAAACCTTCCGTCCGGGCTGAAACCCGCAGCGACCACGCTGTCATGCGGCGGCGTGGTACTCAGCAGCCGGCATTCGCTGCCGGTGGAAACTTCAAAGCGTCCATATCCGGCCGCCGGATCACTGAAGCCCAGCCAGCGGCCATCACGACTGAACTTCACTCCCCGACCGCTGACCGCGACAAGCTGACGCCCGTGGCGCGGATTCCAAAGTCGCGTTGTTCCGTCGTATGACGTCGACATTAACAGCGCACCGTCGGCGCTGAAGGCGGATGCAATGGCATTGCTGAGATGTCCGCGGCAGACTGCCCACGGCTGGTCAAGCCTGGCAGTGTCCCAGACATAGACGTTTCGATCGAAGCAGGCGGCGGAAAGCAGCCTGCCGTCTTCGCTGAAAGTGATGTGAGGAACTCCCTGCGGATGCGGCAGCACGTATTCGACTTCGCCGGATTCCAGCGACACGATCGAAACCTCACTGCCGCCCGATCCCGTGACAACGGCCAGTTGTCTTCCGTTCGGATGGAACGCCACGCAGTTCAGCATCGAAACGGCGAGCTGATGGATCGTTTTTCCGGAAGGCAGTTCGAAGATGTCAACCTGCCGCGCTGATCGCTGGATCGCCATCATCCGGCTGTCGGCGGAGAACGCATACTGATATCCGAACGTCCAGACGTCCTGCGCTTCGTCAAGCAGCAGTGTGCGATCCTTCACGTTCCACACGCGCAGGCGGACACCGGCGTCCGCGGTCTGGCCGGAGGCCGCGAGGTATTCGTCGTCCGGGCTGAACTGAATGTGCGGTGTCCTGTGTTCGTCCAGCCACATGCCGGGAAGTCGCAGCAATTCGGCCTGATCAGACAGACGTCGAACGACGATTTCCCCGTCCGGATCGAGTCGTGCTGTTCGTTCGAGCCGTTGATCGAAAGCCGTATGGCGAACAGAGGCTCCGGGCGGCGCGTCTTCGGGCCAGCGAATATCCGGCCGAACATCCACCAGTACCAGGCTGCCAATGGCTTCGTCGCGCAACTCCCGAACTGCGGATTCGCCGAGAGCGAGACTCGGCAGCATTTCAGCGGCTTTGCGGATGGCTTCCAGGCTGTCGAATTTCCTTCCCGGCCGATCGCTCCAGCGCCCGGCGCGAGCCTGAGCCAGGTAGGCGTCAAACAGTCGCCGGTCGGCGAGTTCGCGAGCCGTGCGTTCGCTGGCCTCGGCCGCTGTCGCGCGCGTCAGGCTTTCGTTCATGGCGACGTTTTGCCGACGCAGACGAAATGCGGCCGTACCTGATGTGATTGTCAGCACGATCAACAGCAGAGCAACAACTCCGACCAGCGAGGCCACCGCCGGGCTGCGCCGACACCACAGCCACATGCGTTCCCGAAGCGTTGTTCGTCGAGCGACAATCGGACGATCCGCCAGAAACCGCCGCAAGTCTTCGGCCAGGTCGACGGCGGTTCGATACCGAGACGCAGGTTCGCGCGCGATGGCTTTCAGCACAATCGTTTCCAGATCGCGCGGAATGCGGGGATCAATGTTCCGCGGCAACGGCGGCGACGTCTGAGTGACGGTGCGAGTCAGTTGCGCCTTTTCCGTCTCGACGAATGCAGGCCGCAGCGTCAGCAGTTCGTACAACGTCAGGCCGAGACTGTAAATGTCGCTTTGTTCCGACGAGTCACCGTGAAACCGCTCTGGCGCCATGTAGCGAAGGGTGCCGATCAGATCACCTGGCTGAGTCAGGCTGTCGTCGGAGGTGCGCGCCAGGCCGAAGTCGGCGATCCAGATGATGCCCTGCAAATCCAGCAGCAGATTCGCCGGCTTGATGTCGCGGTGCAGAACGCCCCGCGCGTGAGCGTAGGCCATCGCGTCGGCCGCCTGACTTCCAAGCTGTGCGACGTTGCGAAAGTACTGCACTCCGTGCCCGGTCGGATCCGTCAGACTGCTGCCGGTCCGGCTGTCGTCCGCGGAACCGGTACACGCCGGCAAGTGGAATTCGCTGGCAGTCGCCTCTTCGCCGACAGATATCGGCGGCGGAACACCCGGCCCGGAGGATCGGTTGCTGTTTGCGTCGGCGTCGGACGCGACCGAATCAAATGCGGCCGCGACCGACCGGGTCAGCGAATCAGTGGCCGGTCGAAATAACTGCGGTTCGCGAATGCGACGGAGTTCTTCCAGGACCATGTCCAGCGGCCGGCCTTCGATGAACTGCATGGCATAGAACAGAATGCCATTGTGTTCTCCGACGCCGAAGACCGGCACGATGTTCGAATGGTGCAGCATGGCGGCCGTTCGTGATTCGCGCAGAAAACGCTGCCGCCGCTGACTGTCGAGCGCCGCCATGCCGACCAGAACTTTGAGTGCGACTGTCCGTCCGAGCGATTCCTGAATGGCTTCGTAGACGACACCCATCCCGCCGCGACCGATTTCGCGCTCGATTCGAAAGTCGCCCAGCCGCCGGAGTTCACTGCCATCGGGCATCAGCATGGCACCGCCCTCGACGGCCGGCTGTGACAGTTCCGCCTGTTCCAGTCGCGCCACCGCCGGAAACAGTTCGCGGATGTCGTCTTCCAGTTCCGGATGGCGCTGCACGAATTCCGACAGTGACGGATACTCGCCGCGACGTCGGCGTTCAAGGAACTCGTCCATCAGCCGGCCGAGTTCGTCTTCATGGCTGGAACTCATCGAAAACCACCTGTCTCAGCTCTGGTTCAATGCGTCGCTGCGACCGGCTGCTCCGTCGTCGCGGATGCCGCAACCGGGCCAGCCGCCGGGCTTGTCCAGCAGTTCCTTCAGTCGTCTGATCGCCCGCACGTATCGCTTGTAGGCGGCCTGTTTGGCGATTTGCAGGACCTGAGCCGTCTCCGCGTTGTCCAGTTGTTCGAAGTGGCGCAGGGCCAGTATTTCACGATCGTTTTCGTCCATCCGGTTCAGCGCGTCCAGAACCTGCTGCCGCATTTCGACGCGATTCAGCACGCTGCTTGGAGACGTCAGCCGGCCGACCAGTTTTTCGGCCAGCACCACGGACGACGCTTCCGGGCCGGCTCCTGCAAAGATGGAAACTTCGCGCCCGGCGTCCCGGGCCCGGACTCCCAGATGGTGCCGGTGCAGTTGCGCCAGTCGCTGAGTCGTCAGGAATCGCAGCCAGACGAACGCACTCACGTCGGGGCGAGACCGGTACTCGTCAAACCGTCGCGTCGCATCCATGTATGCATCCTGGATCACGTCCGACGGATCGACGCGGCCCTGCAGTCGCCGATCCATCCGAAGCTGCACCATTCGCCGCAGCCGGTCGCGGTGTTCGGCGAACAGCACGCCCAGGTCAGGATCCTGTTCAGGTGGTTGAGAACCGGTCATGTCGATTCCGGCGGCGGCAATGTGAGTCAGTGTCGTGTCCTTCTTCATGATCTGCGATTGGAAGGAAATTCGTACGCAGGTTTTTGGAGATTTTGCCGCACGGGCGGTACGAACGGAACGAGCCTTCGCAGTACAGCACCGTGGCGGTCGTCCTGACAACCGCCGGCAGCCCGGATTCGCCCTTCCCACGCCACTCCGGTTTTCCAAAAGGTGCCGTCATGATTCGATGCTCCCTGCGAACTCTGCTTCAACGCGTTCCGCTCTGTCTTTCAGCGACCGCCCGAAGGCCGCGACGCACCAGACGAGCCCGGATCGCCCGCTGGTCCTCGCTTCCTGCGGCTCAGCAACTGGAAGACAGAACTCTTCTGGCCGTCACGTCCGTTTTCGCCGGCGGAACGCTCACCGTTACAGCAGACGCTGCGGACAACATCGTCGTCACTGGCAGCGGCGGCGACGTCAAGATCAATGGCAGTGATCCGGATTCGGGAGCCGTTTCCGCGTCGGCAGTTGACTTCATCGAAGTGACGGCAATCGGAGATTTCGCGAACACGATCGACATGTCGGGTGTGACAGCCGCAGACGGATTCAGCTCACCCGTACTGTCACTGCGACTTGCGGCGGGAGCCGGCGATGACTTCGTGATCGGTTCACCCTTCCAGGACTCGATCGACGGCGGTGACGGCAACGACCTGCTGACGGGCGGCGCAGGGGACGACCAGTATGAATTCTTTGTCACTGCGGGCACGTCCCACAATGACGTGATTGATGAATCCGGCGGCGGAATCGATTTCGTGTGCGTCTTCACGGACGCCGGCGGCGCGATTCTCGACCTGAGCACCGGCGCGGCTCAGACCGTGTTCAGCGACGCGACGTCGCTGCTGACACTGACGCTGGGGAGTTCGGCGGCTATCGAAAACGCGTGCCTGAACTTCGGCGGCAACACTCTGATCGGCAACGATCTGGACAACACCCTGAACGCCGGCGGCATCGTGATCGGCGGAAACGGGAACGACACGTTGTTCGGTCTTGAAGGTTCTGACGACACGCTTGTTGGCGGGTTCGGCGACGACACCTATCTGGTGCTCGGCGGCCGAGCTCAGGGCACCGACACGTTTGACGAAGCTTCCGGTGATGGTTCCGACACATTCAGCCTGCTGTCCTACGATCACGGTGACGGCACGGGCGTGACAGTCGATCTGGATGACACGGCGGCCCAGTCATTCGGTTCCGGTGGCGGCACGTTTCAGTTCAGCGGGTCGATTGAGAACTTTGTCGGCTCGCCGTTTCCGGACACGCTTCGCATCGATGCACTCAGCGGAATAACCCGCCTGGTTGAAGCTCTCGCGCCGGATGTCGGCGCGTCCGGGGATACGCTTGAAGTCGACCTCGCGAACACCGCGTTCACGCACAACACCAGCGCTGCGGGTGACGGCATGATCGACGTCAGCTTTGCAGGCGGCACCGGGACAGTCGGTTATTCCGGGATCGAAACGCTGAGCCTGCTGAATCAGCCGTCGGGCGGTGGTGCGGCTGCCCCGCTGGAATTTTCCGGAACGGCAGCAAACGAGAACCTGATTCTGCGGCTCAACGCGGCGCGGGACACGGTTGAACTCATCGACGCCGACTCGAACGCTCTGTTGATGTCGCAGCCGATTGCTCTGACGTCGGCGGTCGTCATCAACACGCTTGCCGGTACCGATTCGCTGACCATCGATGAATCGAACGGTCTAATCAATGTCCCCGGCGGAATTCAGTTCAACGGCGGCGACAGGCAGGACTCGCTTCGTTTTGCCGGGACGATCAACGTCGCGGCGACGTACCGCGTTGGCCCGGAAGCCAGTGGCGGGTTCATCGAACGCATCGGTCCCGGCGCAACAAGCCTGGTATCCTTCACCGGACTGGAACCGATCTTTGACGCGACGCCGGGCACGCTGACACTCTTCGGTACCAATGCCGACAACGCGGTCAATCTTGCGAATGGGCCGAACAGCGGCGTCATGAACGCGGTGAATTCAACCGGGGCTGCGACCGGTATCGCGGCGATCGATGGTTTCGAAACGTATGAATTCGCGAACAAGTCGGTGGTTACGATCGACGGACTGGCGGGGCAGGACGTGTTCGGGATCTCGAATCTGGCCAGCGGCCTGGTGCCGGGCGGAATCGTCGTCGTGCAGGGCGGCGATCCGGCCGACGGCGACGAACTTATTGTGTCCGGCACACCGGGCGATGACATCTTCGGGTATCTGCCACACCCGGAACTGCCGGACGCGGGCGTGATCACGGGACTCGGCGGCGGCCTGCTGTTCTTCGGAATCGAAGACGTGACGGTGGCCGGCGGGACCGGCAGTGACGCGATCACAACGATTGGAAACTCCGGCACGTCGACACGGTCGTTTACGACGACGGTTCCGGATTCGGAGGCCGCGAAAATCTTCGCGGCAGCCTTCGCATCGGAGGGCGCCGGCGGAGCGGATCCATCACTGGCTGCGAGCGGCGCCGGCGGACTCCATCCGTTCGCGGATGCGGGCAACAACGACGACGCACCATTCCACGCGGCCGTCATCGCGGGTGCGGCGGTTCCTGACGGTCTGTTCGACGTGACGTTCACCGTCGGCAGCAGTGACGGACAGAACATCGGCGAGTTTGACCTGATCGGCGGAGTGGTCGGACTCAGCGAGTTCCAGCCGGAGGCGGAACCGAACAATGCCGTCGGCGACGTCGATCCGATCGCGGTGACGATCGATCAGAGTGGTCGCATTGCGCGAACCGGTCAGGTCGTTGCCGGCAGTGGCGACGTCGATCTGATCGCAGTGAACATCAACAACAGCGATCGCGTCACGAATCCGATCCTGAACGGTGACATCTCCGTCAACATCAACAACAGCGATGAGATCGTCGGCGGCGGAGACATCAGCCTGTCGCTGGGCGGAGCCGGTGCCGTTGTGCTGACTGTTGATGACAACGGACAGCTCATCGGCGGCCGGATTTCCGTCACCATCGATCAGAGCGGGCGCGTTGCCGGGACTGTCACCGGCGGGCAGGTGTCGGTCACCATTGACCAGAGCGGCCGTGTCCTCAGAGGACCAATTTCCGTCACCATCGACCAAAGCGGTCGCGTGATCAATGGCGAAATCGCAGTCACCATCGACCAAAGCGGTCGTGTCCTCGGCGGCGAAGTCGCAGTGACGATCGATCAGAGCGGGCGAGTCGGTGTGATCGTCAACAACGATCCAAACGGCAACGGCGAGTTCACCGCCGCGCGGCTGCGACTGCTGGGTGCTGACGGCGAAACGGAGATTCTGAGCGGCTCGAACATTCCCGGTGCGGCGTCGACGTCACTACTTTCGATGCCGCTGGAATCCGGCATCTACTATCTGGAAGTCACCAACGGCAGCGCGGACGGTGAAAGCGACTACGAAATTGTCGTGTTCCCGGTGTTCAACTCCGCAGCCCGCGAAGCCGACGCGAACAACAGCAGCCCGCAAACCGCGATCAGCTACACAGCAGCGCAGCATGGACGCGGCAGTATCAGTTCGGCCAGTCGAGACGATCTGGTGCAAATCCGGTCGGACTCGACACCGAATCCTTCGAACGTCGGCAACGGCACGGTTGTTGAACAGACGTGGCTGCGGTTTAACGAATCGACGCCGCTGACGATTGTCGATGTCGAACAGATTACCATCGACCCCGGTCAGGAAAGCGACTCACTGCGATTCCTGGACACGAACGAAAACGATGTCTTCCGTTTTGAACCCGATGCAGGGCGGAACGACACCTGGGCAATCCGCGCGAATGGTCAGGACATTCGCTTTCCGACGCAGTCCCGTGATCCGCAACACAGATTGTTAGTGGAGTTCCAGATGGGCGAAGGTCAGGACCAGACTCGGATTGACGTCGCTGACGCGCGGGATCAGATCATTCCTCAGTTCCGCGTCTCCGGTGACGGACTTCAGACTTCTCCAGGTGATCTCGGAGCCGGTCATGGCTATTCCGGAAACGACAGACTCGATTACGTGACGCAGCGGACGAATGCCGATCTGACCAACGGAACGAACATCTTTGTCAACCCCTTCACGCAGGAGATCGTCAACGCGTCGTACGATCCGTATGCGTATTCGCTGTCAGTCGTCACGGACGCTGGTGGCAACCAGCAACTGGAATACTCACTGGCACCTGCGTCATTCACGCGACTGAATCCGTCGTTGTTCTACGACGGCGTAGGCACCATCAATTTGCTGAAGCCGGAAGGCGAAGTGCGGCGAGTCTATTTTCAGGGCCTTCCGGACGTTGACGACACGCTGACCTTCTCGCCGCACGAGACCTTCGTGAGTGTCGTCCATGAGGGCAGTCCGCGCGGCACTTCGCCGGTGTTCACTGTGTTTGGCGGTGACAGAATTCGCGCCGACCTGGCCTTCAATCTCGGTCCCGGAGTGATGGATCCGGGGCACGATCAAATCGTCATCAACGGAACGTCGGGTGATGACTCCATCACATGGCTCCGCGAAACAAGCCGAACGTGGCTGGCCTTTGTTCAATCCACGATGACGGAAATCGAAGTGCTGACGAATGGGCTGGAGATCGACGCGTCTGTGCAGCTCGAACAGGTGGTTGGTAACGACTCACTGCCGTTCAATCCTCTTCGCGCCACTCCCAATCTGGAGTCGCTGGTGTTGAACGGAGCCGCCGGAAACGATGGATTCTTCATTCGGCCGGGAATCGTGCCGATCAAAATCGATGGCGGCGATCCAATCGCAACGTCTCCCACCGGAGACCTCGTCAACATCCTTGCCGACAACCTGGATTACGAGTTCTTTACCGGCGTCGGCCTGGCGTACCCGGTTCGCGTCAACTGGCCGTTTGCCGGCCCCGAAAACGATTCCGGCAGCGTGCAGCTCGATGCGGTTCAGTTCGGCCAGTTTGCGGATGGACCATTGCCACCGGTCAGCTTCGATCGAATCGAACGTGTGGTGGTTTCCGGTGCAGGCGTTGTCGGTCAGCAGCAAGTCAGCCGAATCGATCTGGGTTCGACGCTTGAGAATCTCACACTCATTCCCGGAGAGGAATCGTTCACGCTGACATCGGGAAACAATCAGTTCCGCTTCGAAGATTTCAGCGGCACGCTGGCAATCAGTACTCAGAATCAGCTCAGTTCGTTGCAGGTGGATCTTTCAACGCTGGCTGGCAACGTCCGCGTGGAACAGCCGGAAGACGAACCCACGGAACCAGGTTCGACCGCCCAGTTGATCACAGGGCTGGGCGGCTCGCTGATCACGACCGGCTTCGGCAATCTCGTGTTTGACGGCGACGGCAACGACAACCTGACAGTCGCAACGCCGCGCGTACCGGGCGGCGTCGACGAAACCGGAGTCCTGATCGGCCTGCTGCGAGTTGTTGGCAACACAGCCGGACAGGACGCGATTCTGATCGGCCTGCTGCGAACGGCGCTCAACGCGTCCGGCCTTGACAACCTGACGATCGAAAGCACCAACGGACACAGCAGCGTCGAGTTCGACTTCAACACGCTGGGCGGAGCGAACAGCTACACGGCGAACCTGCGCGCGACGGATGTCGGCATCATCAGCGGCGGCGATGCGACCAGCGACGAGTTGACGGCACGGCGGTTCGGCAATGTTTGGAATCCGACCGGTGTGAGGATCGTCGGCAGCGGCCCGGAAGTCCGGTTCGCGGGAGTCGGCGGGCTCAGATTTAACGGGCGCGGAGGCGACGATGTTCTGATGATCGACGAGTCCGAAGGTGTGATTTCGCTGCCAGGCGGACTCTTCTTCGACGGCGGTGATGGTCGGGACACGCTGCTGTTTCGCGGCACGCAGGTCGTGGACTCAGTTTATGACGCCGGTCCGGGAACGGCAGACGGCCTCATCGAACGGACCAGCATGGCGGGCGTCAGCCGCGTGACATTCAGCGGCCTGGAACCAATCATCGATTCAACACCGGGAACACTGACCGTGAGCGGTACGAATGCCGACAACGCGATCGGTCTGACAACCGGACCAAACAGCGGTATCACGAATTCGGTGAATCCCTTCGGCCTGGCGACCGGCGTCGTTTCGATTGACGGAAATGAGACATACGAATTCGCAGGCAAGTCCTCGGTCACACTCGACGGTCTGGGCGGAAGCGACGTGTTCGGCATTTCGAGTCTGTCGGCCGGCCTGTCAGTCGGCGGAGTCGTCGTCGTACACGGCGCTGAACCGGCTGATGCAGATGAAATCCGTCTCGCCGGAACAGCGGGCGATGACATGTTCGCGTATCAGCCTCATCCGGCCTCCGCGGCGGCAGGAACGTTGTCGCTCGACAGAAATCGGCTGGAGTTCTTCGGAATCGAACACATCGCGGTCAACGGCCGTTCGGGAACAGATACCTTCGAAGCGTTCGGTGACATTGGAACGGCCGAAGAGCAGGAATCCGGCTCACCGCGACTGAACGACGCGGTGGAACTGACTCCGCTGGGCTACAGAGAATCGCGGCTGCGGTTCAACAATTCGACACCGCTGGAGCTGGCCGACTTTGAGACTGTCACTGTCAATCCTAGCAGCGGCATCGATCAACTGAAGGTCTTCGGCACGGTGAATTCCGATGTGCTGACATTTGATGCGGCAACGCTGACGGTGAACGGCCAAACGTTCGGACATTTCAACACAGAGATCTTCGCGGCATTCGGGAACTCCGGCGACGATACCTTCGGCGTCACCAGCGGCCTGAACGGCGCGTTCACCGTGGACGGCGGCGACGGACTCGATCTGCTGTCGGTGGTTACTCCGGCGGGCAGCCCGGTCGGACTGGCCTTGCCCGGCACGATCATCGATTCGCGAACCATCGAAAGCGCTGCAGTGGAAGGCTTCGCCGTGAACGCCGGCAGCGAAAGCGTGGTCATCGCCGGCGCACCGGATACGGTGAGCCGCGTGTCGCTCACGCCGACTTCGTCTGCGGAAGTGCATATCGCCGCCGCTGGTCGCAGCTACGATGTCTTAACGAGCGGTGTACTGACGGTCTCCGGGGCCGCTCCGCCGACCGGTTCGCAGCTTCCGATCAGGCAGCTCGATATTTACGCGACAATCTTTGACGATACGGTCACGGTCGCGGACACGATGATCGATGTCGGCGGCGGATTGAAGGCGGTCGGACTGTCGAACATCGGCAGCGTGAGTGTATTCGGCGGTGACGGACTCGACACGTTCCACGTCATGCCGTCCACTTCGACGAGCTTCTTCATCGACGGCGGTGCTCCGATCGGTTTCGGCGACACACTAAACGTCAGCGCTCCCGGAGCCGCGTTCCATGCCGGGCCGGAAAGCGACGACGGTGCGTTTTTCGTGACCGGCCGGCGTCCGGTAACGTTCGACCGGATCGAATCGGCGAATGCGACACTGAATGCGCCGGTGATTTCAGGCCCGTCCGGCGATCAGCGGAATCCTCGGCCGGAACTGACCTGGTCGCTGGATCCCAATGCGACGTCGTACGAACTGGAATCAATCTGGCTGACAGGCAACAGCGACCCCGTCGTGACGGAACAATTTGAGCCGTCGCATCAACCCATCGACGATCTGCCGATTGGATTGCATCAGTTTCGAGTTCGGGGCGTCCTGCCCGGCGATCTGCGCAGCGACTGGAGCGACGCCTTTACGGTGGGAATTCGTCCGGTTTCGCAGTTGTCGGTCTCGCGGTTCTCTCGCGACCCGCTGCCGCAAGTTCAATGGACGCCGGTCGCCGGTGCCGTTCGTTATGACCTGTGGGTCGACAACCTGACGACAGGGCAGAGTCAGTTCATTCGCGAGCAGGCCCTGGCCGAGACGATGTTTACGCCTGCCGCACCGTTGCCGATCGGAAAGTACGTCGTCTGGCTGCGAGCAATCGGCCCGGATAGCTATCCCGGCTCGTGGACGTCTTCGCAGCTGGACGTCATCACGCCGACGGAAGTGGTTTCGCCGATCGGAGCCGTCGTCAGCGGTCGACCGACATTCGAATGGAAGCCGGTCGCGGGTGCCGAGTCGTACGACCTGTGGGTCCGGCAACTGACTCCGGAATACGTCAGCATGAAGATCCGCGTCGAGAACCTGACGGCAACCACGTTCACTCCGGCCGAGCCTCTGCCGGCCGGAACGTACCGCGTTTGGGTTCAGGCTCAGGGTGTCGCGGGTTACGCGGCCGCATGGAGCAGCCCGGAAACATTCAGTACGTTCGCTCAGATCGCGATTCTGGGTCCAGCGTCAGCCAACGCGACCGCAGCGTCGGCAATCACGTGGACCAGCGTCGCAGGCGCGGTCCGGTATGAACTGGAAGTGACCAACTCGACAGGCGGACTGGTCGTGCATGAGACCGGCCTGACACAAACCTCGTTCGCTCCGCCGCAGCCTTTGGAGACCGGACAGGAATACTCGGTGCGCGTCCGCGCCGTCGATGCGACGGGTGAGTCGGGGCCGTGGAGCCTGATACATCGCTTCCGCACGCCTCCCGCGCGAGTAGCGCTGATTGCACCAGGCGGCGGCGCGGCCGTGTCCGTTCCGGTGACGTTCACGTGGCAGTCCGCCACCGGAGCCGCCCGGTACGAACTCTGGGTCAATCGCATCGCACCGAGCCCGGCCACACGAGTCTTGTACGTCAACGATCTTGCGTCGACCGAATTCACAGTTCCGACACTGCCAGCCGGAACCTACCGCTGGTGGGTTCGCGCCATCAACCCGGACGGAAGGGCCGGCCTGTGGTCCGCAGCACTGACGTTCACGGTGTAGGCCGCGATCGCATCTGACTGCGTGAGGTTCGGCGGTCGCTGTCGAGGCGTGTGGAACAGACCGTCCGAAACGTTCGCCAAAGTGTGCCTGGACACATTTATCGATCGCTGCATCCGACGGAAAAAAACATCCGGGCGGCAACGCGGCGTCGTATTGGCGAAGAAAAAAGCCGCGGCAGAACAACGGAGTTCCGCCGTGGCTGAGAATTCAGAAAGTCGCCGCCCAAAGCTGCGGCAACCAGGTACACGTCAATAGGTCAGGATCGCGTCGACACCAAACACCGTTGAGTTGAACAGGCTGGAATGACCGACTGCCTGAGCACCCCCGTTGGTGGCGCCAGGAGCCCACATCTGTCGAACTTCCGGACGAATGACGAAGTTTTCCACGGGAGTGATGTTCACGCCGTAGGTCATCGTGTTGTAGGAAATCCCGTCGGCCTTATACCACTCCTGTCGGACACCGGCCTTCAACTTGTCGTTGATGGTATAGAACAGGTAGTTGATCAGGCCGGTGGAGTTATCCGCGACGCCGTTGGCAGCGAAATTGGAACCAAACCGCGTAGATGCATCACTGCCCAGCACGTCAAACTGATGCACGCTGGACCACTTGTCGGACCAGTCATGCGTCAGGATCACGCTGTTGATTGCACCGTTGCCTCGCCACCCGAGGTTTCCGACCGTCATCATGTAGGTGAACGTGGTGGCTTCGGACATCGTGTAGATGAATCCGCCGAGGAAGCTGCTGCCTCCCGCGAACTGATCAAAGCCGGTGTCCATGCCCAGCGTCCAGCCACCCATCACCTGCAGTTCGTCACTGGCCGTGTACGTTGCCAAAGCGCCGGTGTGAGTAAACGGCTCACTGTTGTAGAACGTCAACTGACGGCTCAGGAAGAAATTGCCGCCCGACGGGATGACTTCGTAGCCGATCAGCGTATAGAAGTGTCCCAGCTTTACGGACAAATCTCCGGCAGCCACTTCCGCATACAACTGCGGCAGAGCCCATTCGTAGATTCCGTGATTCCAGCGTGCATTGAAGTCATACCGTCCGGGATTGTTGCCGAACGACTGAGCTTCGTTGCCATCCACGCCGTAGATCATTTCGGCACGGAATCCAAATCCAATGCCGTTGCTGCCGTCAGCCGTCTTGTTGATGTACAGGCCCTGCTGGTTCAACTGAAAGTTGTTCCATTCATTGGAATTGTTCAGTCCGGCGCCGGGTCCGAAATTGACGTTATTGAACGCGCCGTTGCCGCTGAACGCTCCATCCGGCCCCGACTGGTAGCCGAACTGCGTCCAGCCGCCGAATTCGATGCCGTCGCCGCATTCGCCGAACAGGCCGCAGCCCTTTCCGTTTCCGCCGTCGCAGCCTTCACCGCAGCCGGATTCTGCGCAGCCGGGGTCGCCGCAGGCAGCGCTGCTGCACAGATCATCAGCGGTGAAACACTGCGTCGTTCCACAACCGCCGCAGGCCGCGTCACCGCAGGTACCGCAACAGCTCATCGATGCCAGTTGGTCCGTCAGCCGTTGTCCGGCATCGGCGAAGATCTGTTCGCAGTGCTGGCATGACGGGGCACACATGTCTCCGCACGGTGTGCATCCTCCGCCGCCGGCGAAAGCAGTCGGTGCTGCTCCCATGCCGACAGAGACGGCAACTCCCGCAAGGAGCGATCTCCATGATCGCATGACCATTATTCAATCCTTCGCATTCATCCCTGTACCGCAACTCAATCCGCCCTCCCCGGCGGAAAATGAAGATGCGGCCATCGGTCAGTTCTGCCGTCAGTCACCGGCGGAGTCACTGCAATCCGGGTAAGCGACGGCGGAAATCCGAAGCCGCACCACGCGGCTTCGTCACTACAGACACATTTCCTATCGGCGGACGAATCGAATGTCGGCGAACTTTTGCGTAGCAACTTCGGGTTGTTTCCATTCAAACCCGGTCGAAAACTCCCTGCGATCCCGGCAATCGCACGGTCGCGTGCAATGCGATCAGATCCGCTGTCTTGCGCAATCGCTGACAATGCACAGAACCGCGGATCGATCGGCAGAATTCGCCGGTTCGCTGAGCGACGAAGGAAGCGTTATCACGAAGGTCCGACACCACCGAAGTTCAGCGCGGAATTGCATCCGACGTCAAAACCGCTATACCTGCAAGGCGTCCGATTTCACGGCGCTGACCGCTTCCCCGACGTTTGCCATCACTGCTGGTCCATGACTTCTGACCGCCCGGTGCGACAGTATCTGCAACTGCTGAAATCCGCCGGAATCAGCCATATTCCGACGGTAAAGCTGCCTGCTCGGACAGCGGAAACCGGCGCGCGCCGCGGCGGCGTGACTTCCAGGTCCGCGGCCCCCCGCAGCGCTGGAACTCCGGCAACGCAACAGCCCGTTCCGACCGCGCCGAAAACTCTGCGGTCACCCGGAGAACTGCTTCCCGAATCCGCTCAGGTTCCCGAAATGCTGGAAGAAACAAAGGCCATTCTGGCTCAATCGCTAAAAACGAAAGACCAGAAAGGTGCGGCTTTGTGCGAACTGTCGGCACTGGTCAGCGGATGCCGCCGATGCTCGGAACTGGCGAACACGCGAACTCAGACGGTATTCGGCGTCGGTGACCCGAACGCACGAATCATGTTCGTCGGAGAAGCGCCCGGCGCGGACGAAGACAAGCAGGGCGAACCGTTCGTCGGCCGGGCCGGTCAGCTTCTGGACAAGATCATCGAAGCCAGCAAACTGAAACGCAAAGACATCTACATCTGTAACATCCTGCGATGCCGGCCGCCGGGAAATCGCAATCCCCTGCCCCAGGAAGCGGCGAACTGCCGTGAATATCTGGACGCGCAGATCAGCATTGTGCAGCCGGAGTACATCATCTGCTGGGGAACCGTGGCCGCTCAAAACCTGCTGAACGAACGGCGGACGATCGGCAAACTGCGAGGACAGTTTCTGACGTACCGCAGCGCGAAAGTGCTGTGTACGTATCACCCGTCCTATCTGCTCCGCAATCCATCGGCGAAGAAGGACGTGTGGGCCGACATGAAGCTGTTCATGGCAGAACTCGGCGTGACACTCGATTAGTCGTCGAACGAACGCCAGCTTGTAAACGTTGCGAAGGTCTAAGAGCAACCGCCCCTTCACGGTCCCGTGCAGTGGTCGCAGAATGCACGCCGTTCAGGCCTTCGCTCGCCGAGGCACACCAAAATTCCCCTCCCGGCCGAAGGCCATTGGGGAGGGGTCGAACGAGCGGAGCAAGTTCGGGGAGGGGCAACCACGCGTTGATCGCACAAAGTTGTCAGAACGCCGATCGCGGGATCGGCCCCTCTCCCGGGCATCGCTCCGCTCGCCCGACCTCTCCCGGCCGGCTTCGCCTGGGAGAGGTGGGTGCGCAGACGCCGCGGCGGAATAGGTGGGTGCGCGACGCCGCGCCCGGAAGCGCAGCTTCCGTTCCGCCCCTCCCGGCCGAAGGCCATTGGGGAGGGGTCGAACGAGCGGAGCAAGTTCGGGGAGGGGTAGACCGCGCGTTGATCGCACAAAGTTGTCAGAACGCCGATCGCGGGATCTGTGCGGCTACGTCTGGCGGTTTACCTGGTCGCGAACGTGGCGTGGTTCGGCCTGCAAAAAGTGCGGGCCACGAACTTCCGGCCGACCGATCTGCGATTGCGCGGCTGCGTCGTCGCCGGTGCCGGTTTGCTCACCGGCATCGCTGAGTAGCAGCCGGACAACGTCCCGGCGGTGCAGCAGTCCGACAACGGAACCGGTCCTGTCGATGACCGGCACAACAACGTGGCACGCGTCACGAAAAAACGGCATCACGGAACTCAGCGACGCGTCACAACTCGCGGACTCGACGTGTCGCGAAAGAATGGATTCGATCGGCACGTCCGTTGATGGCGTTGCCAGAAGGCTGCGGATGACAGCGGATTCCGCCACGACACCTGCAAACCGGTTCGCATCGTCAACGGCGATCAGCAGCGGTTCTTCGCTGAAGATCAGAGCTTCAGCAGCGTCTCGCAGCTTCATCGACATCGGAATGACGGCCGCGTGGCAGGGTCGCATCAGGTCGGCAACACGCAGCGTCAGCATGATGTTTCATTCCGAATGGAGGGTTTCGGCGGAAATCAGCCCGCACAGGGTCGGCGATCGGCGATGGCTTCCACGCTTCGATGACGCCGCGGCATCGCTTCTCACACCATGAGCCGAAACGTCGAACGTCAGTCCGCAGGCGGTATAGTGTTCGTATCGGTTGGGGGGATTTCCGTCTGAAGCCAACCACGCGGGATTGCCCGACTCGCCTTCGGACCCGGCGATTTCAGTAGGATTCGCTCCGGTCAGACAGCCTTTGCCGGGTTCGTGCGGGGCTCCACAGTTCACTGCGGCCCGATTGCTGGTACCCTTCCCTGCGGGAAATGACCTTGCCGATTTCAACGCCGATGACGCGCGGCACTGCACAGGTGTCACGCATCTGAAGTTCCGACAGACAGCGGATGATTCGCCATGATTCGATCGCCTCGACTGTTGCTGCTGACAATGACCGCGTTGGCATTCAACACGGATGCGACTCCGGCCGCCACAATCGCCGAGTGCCAGGAACTTCTGCGCATTGGTGAATACCAGCAGTGCCTGGACTTTGCGACGGATGCGATTCAGCGCCGCAGCTACGGAGAAGAATGGCCGCTGCTGAAAATCCAGGCGGAGAAAGCGGTGGGGCAATACGAACAGGCTCTGCAGACGTCGGTCGACGGACTGTCTCGCTATTCGTGGAGCGTCCGTTTGCGGATGGAAGCTCACGACTGCTACCAGCGCAGCGGTGAGCAGGAACTGTCTCGGCAGACGCTGGCGGAGATCGATCGCATGGTCTCGGCCGCGCCGTGGCGGTACACGGATGCCGACGACCTGGTGGCTCTGGGAAATGCGGCCATCGCACTGGGAGCCGACCCGAAAGACGTCCTGGAAGGATTCTTCGACCGCGCTCGACGAAACTACGCCACGCGACCGGATGGCTCACTGGCGTCCGGACGGCTTGCGTTGCAGAAAGGCGACTTTGCCCTGGCCGCGGAAATCCTGACACCGGCCGCTCAGGACTTCGCCGACAATCCCGACGTATTGTTCGCGCTGTCGGAGGCTGTTCGAAGTGCCGATGCCGAACGTTCGGCGGAACTGCTGCAGGCTGTTCTGGAAATCAACCCGAACCATGCCGATGCGCTGCTGCGGATCTGTGACCAGCGCATCGACGCCGAAGACTACGACGCCGCTGAAGAACTGCTGCAGCGAGTTCTGAGTTTCAATCCGTGGCATCCGATTGCTCACGCCCAGCAGGCGGTAATTCATCACCTGCTGAATCGACCCATCGACGAAGCACGCAGCCGCAGTCTGGCACTGGCATTCAGCCCGAAGAGTCCGGAGGTCGATCATCAAATCGGTGAGCGGCTTTCGCGAAAGTATCGCTTCGCGGAAGGAGCCGCCTATCAGCAGCAGGCACTGCAACGGGATCCGAATCACCTGCCATCCCGAATTCAGCTCTCTCAGGATCTGCTGCGGCTTGGCCAGGAAGACGCCGGCTGGACGCTGGCCGAAGCGGCTCACGAACAGGACGGCTACAGCACCACTGTCTTCAACCTGCTGCAGTTGAAGGATTCGCTACACCGCTTTGCGACGCTGGAAAATGACCGATTCGTGGTCCGCATGAATGCCGACGAAGCCGCCGTCTATGGAGACCGCGTACTGCAGTTGCTGAACGAAGTCCACGCCGAGATGACCGCTCGCTACGGCTATACACCTGCCGAAAAAACGGTCGTGGAAATCTTTGATCGCCCGGCCGACTTTGCGGTACGGACGTTCGGGATTCCCGATGTCGCCGGATTTCTGGGAGTGTGTTTTGGAAAGGTGATTACCGCAAACAGCCCGACGTCGCAGCGCGGAAGTCCGACAAACTGGGAATCCGTGTTGTGGCACGAATTCTGTCATGTCATCACGCTGCAAATGACGGGCAACCGAATTCCCCGATGGCTCAGCGAAGGCATTTCCGTCTACGAAGAACGGCGGAAGGATGGCCGCTGGGGACAGTCCATGTCTCACGAATTTCGGGACCGAATCCTGGAAGGTAACATCACGCCGGTCAGCGAACTCAGCAGTGCCTTTCTGAACGCGGAATCGGGCGAGGATCTCAACTTCGCCTACTACGAATCGTCAATGGTCGTCGAATTTCTGGTTCAGCAGTTTGGAACAGAAACCCTGACGGGCATCCTTTCCGATCTCAGCAACGGAATGCTGATCAACGACTCCCTGGAACGCCGCGCCGATGGTCTGGCGGAACTGGATGCCGCATTTGACGATTACCTGACGGAACTCGCCCGATCATTCGCGCCGGACGTGGAATTCGATTTCGAAGTCACGGAACTGACAGCCGATGAACTGAAACTCGCGGCCTCTACAAATCCGCGGAACTATTTCCTGGGAATGTCCCTCGCCGCTCAGCAACTGCGAGAAAAGGAGTATTCCGACGCGGAGCAGAATCTGCAGCGGCTGATCGAGCTGTTCCCGGAAGACGCCGGCTCCGGCAGCGCGCGACGTCTGCTGGCGGAACTGTATCGTCGCACGGACCGTGTTCAGGAACAGGCGAGCCTGCTGAAACAGCACCTGGAAGTTTCGGGAGACGATCTGGACGCCGCCATGCAGTTGCTGGCGATTCAGACGAAGCAGGAAGACTGGCCCGCAGCCGTCGCAACCGGACGACTGCTGATGTCCATCGACCCGATGCAGCCGGTCGCCCTTCGGCTGATCGCGACGGCAGCCTCCGCGTCGGACGATCGCGACATGGCTCTCCGCTGCCTGCAGGGACTTCTGAGCCTGGAACCCGCTGACGCTCCGAAAACTCACTTCCAGATGGCGGGCCTGCTGCGCCAAAATGAACCACAGCTCGCCCGACGACATATCCTGCTGGCACTTGAGCAGGCTCCGCGCTACCGGGAGGCACACCGAATGCTTCTGGAACTGACCGACCGAGAAATGGAGTTCCCCGGAAATAGTAAGCGCTGATTCCGACCCAACGAAATCCAGGACCAACCTCCCAAACGGACTCCCGACATGATTCCTTTCGATCGGCAAGACGAATTCATCACACGGCTGCAGCGCCGGACATTCCTGAACGCCTCCGGCCTGGGACTCGGAGCAGGAATCCTGGCAGCGCTGTTCGGACAGACGACCCGCAGCGCTGAACCGGAACAGTCAGGTCGGTGGAACGGAGTCATCCAGCCGCTGCACTTCCCCGCGAAGGCCCGACGGATCATCCATCTGTGCATGGCCGGAGGTCCGTCGCACCTGGAAACACTCGATTACAAACCCAAACTCGCCGAAATGGACGGCCAGCCCATTCCCGAATCGTTCACCAAAGGCAAGCCGATCGCTCAACTGCAGGACGCCAAAGAGCTGAAGTGCCTGGGACCGCAGCATCCCTTCGAAAAGTACGGCGACTCCGGCCAGATGATCTGCTCGAAGTTTCCAAACATTGGCAGCGTCGCCGATGAAATCTGCATCATCAATTCGCTGCGGACCGAAGCGATCAATCACGACCCCGCTCACACATACATGAACACCGGCAGCACCGTTCCCGGTCGCCCGTCGATGGGAGCGTGGATCAACTACGGGCTCGGCACCGAATCAGATGACCTGCCGGGATACGTGGTGCTGACGTCGCTGGGGAAGTTCGGTCAGGCTCAGCCCATCGCCGCTCGCCAGTGGCACAGCGGATTTCTGCCCAGCCGTTTTCAGGGAGTCGAATTCCATTCCGCCGGAGACCCCGTGCTGTACGTCCGCAATCCGCCCGGCTTCAGTCAGGACCAGCAGCAGCAGACCATCAGCGCCGTCACGCGACTGAACCAACTGCAGTCACAGATCACTCACGATCCCGAAATCGCGACTCGCATTCAGGCTTACGAGACGGCATTCCGGATGCAATCCAGTGTTCCGGAACTGATGGACATGTCCGGTGAACCGCAACACGTGCTGGACATGTACGGAACAAACGGTGCCGATGGTTCGTTCGCGTCCAATTGCCTGCTGGCTCGCCGACTGGCCGAGCGAGGCGTGCGATTTGTGCAACTGTATCACCGGGCCTGGGATCACCACGGCGGCGTGAAGAAAGCGATCGAAGGAACCGCCGGCGAAGTCGACCAGGGTGCTGCAGCACTCATCAAGGACCTGAAGCAGCGAGACATGCTGAAGGACACGCTGGTGATCTGGGGAGGCGAATTCGGCCGCACACCGATGGCTCAGGGCAGCGGCCGCGACCACCATATTCGCGGATTCAGTATGTGGATGGCCGGCGGCGGCATCCGGGGCGGCATGACTCACGGAGCCACCGACGAACTGGGCTACGAAGCCGTGGAAGACGTCTTCCACGTCAACGATTTCCATGCCACGCTGCTGCATCTGCTGGGAATTGACCACGAGAAGCTGACGTTCCGATTCCAGGGCCGCAACTTCCGTCTGACTGACGTGGCGGGAAACGTGGTGCAGAAAATTCTGGCCTGACGGTGCCGGCGACGCGGATTGCCGATCAAACAGGTTCCGGCGCCGGAATCACGTGACAACACGTTCCTGAGGCCGTTCCGTCAACCGATTGTCCTGATCTTCCCGGGATGGAACCGGCAACCGTTCAAAGACGACATCGGTTGGATCAACGTCGAACGATTCCTCGCAATGTGGACGCGGCGTTCTCTTCGAATTC